>RFGD01000029.1 GCA_003696705.1 Alphaproteobacteria bacterium
AGGCGCGCGCTCCTCGATCATCTCGGCCGGCTTGGCATCGCGCTTTGGACAGGCGCCGAACCCGTGGGCGTCACGGCCTCCGAGGTCCGCCTGGCCGACGGCCGCAGCGTGCCTTCCGCCTTCACGATCGGCACGGCGGGGGCCCGGCCGCATCCATGGATTGCGGCCTCGGGGCTGCCGACCGAAGGCGGGTACGTCGTCGTCGGTCCCGATCTGGCCGTGGCCGGAAAGCCCGGACTGTTTGCGGCCGGAGACTGCGCCCACCTCGCGCATGCGCCGCGGCCGAAGGCGGGGGTTTTCGCCGTGCGCGAGGCACCGGTCCTTCTGCGAAACCTTCAGGCGGCGGCGATGGAGACGCCGCTGCCGGGACGCTACCGGCCTCAGCGCGACTATCTCAAACTGATCTCGACCGGGGGCAAGGGCGCCGTGGCCGACAAGTTCGGCCTGCGGCTCGACGGTGCGTGGCTGTGGCGGATCAAGGACCGCATCGACCGCCGCTTCATGGAGCGCTTTCAGAACCTGCCCTCCATGCCGCCGCCCAGGCTGCCTGCAAGGGTGGCGGCCGGCGTCCGCGAGGAACTCGGCACCGGCAAGCCGCTGTGCGGTGGCTGCGGCGCGAAGATGCCGCAGGCGCCGCTGCGCGCCGTCATTGCGGCCACGACGCGGGCCACCGACGACCCCGACATCCTGTCCGGCCCGGGCGACGACGCGGCGCGGATCCGCATCGGAGAAGACGAACTTGTCCTCACGACCGACCACCTGCGGGCATTCTCGGAGGACCCCTATCTGATGGCCCGCATTGCCGCGAACCACGCCATGGGCGACATCTGGGCCATGTCGGCGCGGCCGAAGGTCGCGCTGGTGTCGGTGATCCTGCCGCGCATGCGCCCCGAACTTCAGTCACGGACCCTTGCCGAGATCATGCTGGGCGCCAGAGAGGTGTTCACGCCGGCGGGGGCGGCAGTGGTGGGCGGACACACCAGCGTCGGCGCCGAGCTCACGATCGGCTTCACCCTGACCGGCACCGTTCAGCATGAGGTGACGACGATCGCAGGCGCCCGCCCCGGCGATCGGCTGATCCTGACGAAACCCCTTGGGACGGGCGTCGTCCTTGCCGGCGAAATGCAGATGGCCGCGCCCGGACCGGTGGTCGCCCGCACGTGGTCACAGATGACGCGCTCGCTTGGGCCGGCGGCAGAAATCCTTGGCCCCGCCGCCCATTCAATGACCGACGTGACCGGTTTCGGCCTTGCCGGCCACCTCATGGCCATGCTCGAAGCCTCGGGCGTGGCCGCGCGGCTTGAACTTGACCGGATTCCCTTCATCGAAGGGGCCGCGGACCTCGCCGCCAGGGGGATCCGCTCGACGCTGTTCGACGCGAACATGGCGCCCCTCGAGCGCATGACCGTGCCAAACGACCCAAGGGCCGATCTTCTGTTCGACCCGCAGACGGCTGGCGGTCTTCTGGCCGCGGTTCCGCAAGAGCGGGCCGAGGAATTGCTGGAGGCGCTTCGGGCAGTCGGCGAGAGCGCCGCCATCGTCGGCGCGGTCACGACGGGAAGCCCCCGGATCGACGTGAGCTGAGGGGGTCAGCCAAGCGACGCGGCAATCCTGTCGGCCAGGGCGCCAAGCGCCTCTTCGTCCAGGGACGGCGTCTCCTCGCGGCGGATCTCGCCCTCGAGCCTGGCCCGCTGACGCTGATAGCGCGGGTCATAGTGATGTTCCATGAGCTCGGCGGCCAGCGCCTCGAACGCGCCTTCTTCGGCCATCGCATGCCAGGCGGCGATCCGCTTCTTGTCGTGGAACGGAGCGAGCCCCGCGATGGCCGCATCGAGCCGGTCGCGATCGCCCGTGATGTCGGCGTAAGCCTCGGCCAGGTAGCGCGCCCGGGCCGCAAGGGGGGCGACGATCTCGATGCGGCGGGCCGCCCGCATGGCCTGCCAGACCCGGGGCGGCACCTGCAGCCTGCCGATACGGCTCGATTCGGCTTCGACCACGACAGGCCGCGCCGGATCGAGCCGGCTGACGGCAAGGGCAAGCCGGCCTTCGAACATCTTCTGGCTGGGCTGGCCCCCGGCGCGCGCCCCGAAGATCGAGCCGCGGTGGTTGGCAAGCCCCTCGAGGTCCAGGGTCTGCACGCCCCGCGCGCCCAGAAGCTCGAGAAGGCGCGTCTTGGCGGTGCCGGTGTTGCCGTCCAGAAGGACGACCGGCGACGGGAACGGCGTTTCGTAAAGGCGCGCCTGCACCATCCGGCGCCAGCTTCGGTAGCCCCCTTCGATGGTTTCGACGCGCCAGCCGATCTGGGCAAGAATGGTGGCAAACGAGCCCGAGCGCTGCCCGCCCCGCCAGCAATAGACCAGGGGACGATAGCCGGCCGGTTTCGAGGCCAGGTAGCCCTCGAGGTGCCGCGCGGCGTTCCGCGCGACCAGCGCCGCGCCGATGCGGCGGGCCAGAAAACGGCTTTCCTGAACGTAGATCGTGCCCACCCGGGCGCGCTCGGCATCGTCGAGCACCGGCAGGTTGACCGCGCCCGGCAGGTGGTCTTCGGCGTACTCGGCCGGCGAACGGACGTCGATTGCCTCGTCGAAGCCGAGCTCGGCAACGGGGTCAAGCGTGGTGAGGGTGATGGCCATGGCCCCTATTAGCGCCCGAGGTGGCCGACCGGAAGAGGCAGCTTGACCTTTGCGATCCCTGCCTGATCCTGTCATGGCTGCCGAGATTGGGAGGAAGCATGAACAACCCGCTTTTCGACGCCCTCTTCGCGCCGCACGAAGGCTCGGCGCGGCCCTTCCTGGTCCTGCCCGATGACAGCCCCGTCACCTATGGCGACTTCTTCGATCTCTCGGGCCGGGTGGCAAACGCCCTCTTCCGCCTTGGGCTTCAGCCGGGGGACCGACTGGCCGTGGTAGCCCCGAAGTCGCCGATGTCGCTTGCACTTTACGCAGGTGCCGTGCGGGCCGGCGTCGTGCTCTTGCCCCTCAATATCGCCTATACCGCCGCCGAGCTTTCCTATTTCCTTGCGAACTCGGGGGCGGGCGCGGTGGTCGTCGAGCCGAGCCGAGCGGCCGAACTGGCCCCCATCGCGGCGGAAACGGGGGCGCGGCTTCTGACGCTCGACGCCGGTGGCAAGGGCACCATGACCGAAGCGGTTGCCGCGGAAGGGTCCGCCTTCGCCATGGTCCCGCGCGCCGACGACGATCTGGCGGCGCTCATGTACACGTCGGGGACGACGGGGCGTTCGAAAGGGGCGATGCTCACGCACGCAAACCTCTTGTCGAATGCCCGCGTCCTGGCGGAAGCCTGGCGCTTCACCTCCGATGACGTCCTTCTTCATGCGCTTCCCGTCTTTCACACGCACGGCCTTTTCGTCGCGACCAACGTCGCGCTCGTCGCCGGGGCGTCGATGATCCTTCTGCCGCGCTTCGATGTCGACGATGTCCTGCGCTGGCTGCCGCAGGCGACGACGATGATGGGGGTGCCCACCTATTACACGCGCCTTCTGGCGGATCCGCGCTTCGACCGCTCGGTGACGGCCAACATGCGGCTCTTCACCTCGGGGTCGGCCCCGCTTCTGGCCGAAACGCATCGCCGTTTCGAGGCGCGGACGGGGCATCGGATCCTCGAGCGCTACGGCATGACCGAAACCAACATGAACACTTCGAACCCCTATGACGGCGAGCGCCGCCCCGGCACCGTGGGACCGCCCCTTCCGGGCGTCGTGCTTCGCGTCGTCGACCCGAAGACCGGCGACCCGCTACCGGCCGGCGAGACCGGCATGATCGAGGTCCGCGGCCCGAACGTCTTCAAGGGCTACTGGCAGATGCCCGAAAGGACCGCGGCCGAGTTCCGGCCCGATGGGTTCTTCATCACCGGCGATCTCGGCTTCATCGACGGGGACGGCTACGTGACTATCGTCGGTCGCGCGAAGGATCTTGTGATATCGGGCGGGCTCAACGTCTACCCGAAAGAGATCGAGACCGTCCTGGACGAGATGCCGGGCGTCGCCGAATCGGCCGTGATCGGCGTGCCGCATCCGGATTTCGGCGAAGCCGTCGTCGCGGTCCTGGCGCGGGACGGCACGACCGAGCCCGACATCGCGGCGATAGAGCGCGCCGCCGCCCGGCGCCTCGCGCCCTTCAAGCGGCCGAAGGCGTGGTTCGTCGTCGACGCCTTGCCGCGCAACACCATGGGCAAGGTCCAGAAGAACCGACTTCGCGACAGGTTCGGCGACATCTTCTCGGCGAAGGCGCGTTGACTAGCCCCCGGCGGCAGCGGTGATGGCCGAGGGTGTCCGGGCCAGCGGCTCGGCGCCCGTTGGCGTCACCAGCGCGGTCTCCGTTATCTCGACCCCGCCGTCGTCGAGCCAGAGCCCCGGCATGAGATGAAAGGTCATGCCGGCTTCGAGGACCGTCGCGTCACCGCTCCGCAGCGAGAAGCTGCGCTCGCCCCAATCGGGGGGATAGCCGATCCCGACGCCATAGCCGACGCGGCTGTCCTTCTCGAAACCATGGGCCCGGATCGCCGCAAGGACCGCCGCGGCGACTTCGGACGCGGTCGCCCCGGGCCGGGCGGCGGACAGCCCTGCCTCGATGGCGGCATGCGCGGCGGCTTCGGCCTTGCGATAGCGCGCCGGCACCGTGCCGAAACACAAGGTCCGCGACTGGGGGCAGTGATACCGCCGGCACACACCGGCGATTTCAAAGAATGTCGGCGCGCCCGAGGGAATCGGCGCATCATTCCACGTCAGATGCGGGGCGGCGGCGTCC
>RFGD01000204.1 GCA_003696705.1 Alphaproteobacteria bacterium
ATGAACTACTCGGACGAGACGGCCGAGGAGATGGCGCGTCTTCAGGACGAGATTGACGCCGAGGGCCTCTGGGACCTCGACGCGCAGGTCGACGTGGCGATGGAGGCGCTGCGCTGCCCGCCCGACGACGCCATGCCCGATCATCTGTCCGGCGGGGAAAAGCGTCGGGTGGCGCTCTGCCAGCTTCTTCTGCAGGCCCCGGACATGCTGCTTCTCGACGAGCCGACGAACCACCTTGACGCGGAAACGATCGCCTGGCTTCAGCGCCACCTGATCGACTACAAGGGCACCTGTCTGATCGTCACGCACGACCGCTATTTCCTTGACGAGATCACCGGCTGGATCCTCGAACTCGACCGCGGGCGGGGCATCCCCTATGAGGGCAACTACTCGTCCTGGCTCGAGCAGAAGGCCAAACGGCTCGAGCAGGAAGCGCGCGAGGACAAGGCCCGCCAGAAGACGCTCTCGCGGGAACTCGAGTGGATCCGCCAAAGTCCGAAGGCCCGTCAGGCGAAATCGAAGGCGCGGATCAAGGCCTATGACGAACTGGCCTCGAAATCCGAGCGCGAGAAGCTGGGGCGCGCGCAGATCATCATCCCCAACGGCCCGCGCCTTGGCAGCAAGGTGATCGAGGCCGAAGGCCTGACCAAGGCCTATGGCGACAAGGTTCTGATCGAGGATCTGAGCTTCTCGCTGCCGCCCGGCGGCATCGTCGGGGTCATCGGCCCCAACGGCGCCGGCAAGACGACGCTGTTTCGCATGCTGACCGGCCAAGAGCAGCCCGACAGCGGCACCGTGAGCTACGGAGACACGGTCAAGCTTTCCTACGTCGATCAGACGCGCGACGCGCTCGATCCGGAAAAGACGGTCTGGGAAGAGATCTCGGACGGGCTCGACGTCATCCAGCTTGGCGACGTCGAGATGAACAGCCGTGCCTATTGCTCAGCCTTCAACTTCAAGGGGTCGGACCAGCAGAAGAAGGTCGGGCTCCTCTCGGGCGGCGAGCGGAACCGGGTGCACATGGCGAAGCTCCTGCGCTCGGGCGGAAACGTTCTTCTCCTCGACGAACCGACGAACGACCTCGATGTCGAGACGCTCTCGGCGCTCGAGGACGCGCTTGAGGATTTCGCGGGCTGTGCGGTCATCATCAGCCACGATCGCTTCTTCCTTGACCGGCTGTGCACCCACATTCTTGCCTTCGAAGGCGAAGGCCACGTCGAATGGTTCGAAGGCAACTTCGCCGCCTACGAGGAGGACAAGATCCGCCGCCTTGGGCCCGATGCCGTCGAGCCGAAGCGGGTGAAGTACAAGAAGTTCACGCGCTGAGCGCCCGGCTTGCTTTCGGCGCCGAGGCGTCTAGCGTTGGCGTGACGGCGATTCCGACGTAGGGGCGGGAAGATGGCAGCACTGGTGTGTTCGGTTCCCATTCTGGGGGCGCTGTTGGCGCTCTGCGGTCCCGAAGCGCCAACGGCCATCGGCTATGTCGAGGGGGATCATGTTCGCATCGCTCCCATCGAGCCGGCCCGGATCGAGGAAGTCGCGGTTCGCCGCGGCGATCGCGTCAGCGTCGGGCAGCGCATCGCGACCCTTGAACGCCGTGATGCCGAGATTGCCCTTCGCCAGGCCGAGGCCGCGGTCGCCGCGGCGCGCAGCCGCGTCGAGGATCTGAAGCAGGGCGCGCGCCCCGAGGAGATCCAGAGGCTCGAAGCGCAGATACGCTCGGCCCGTGCGCGGGTCGATCAGCTCGAGCGAGAGCGCGCCCGGCAGGAAGCGCTGTTTGCCCGCGGCGACGTCTCGGCCGCGCGGCTCGAAGAGATCGAGACGGAACTCGAAGTGGCCAGGGCCGGCGTGGCCGAACTCGAGGCCAGCCTGGCCGTTGCCCGCCTGCCGGCCCGCGCCGACCAGATCGAGGCCGCCGAAGCCGCGCTGGAAGAGGCCATCGCCGCCCGCGATGCCGCCGCGTGGCGGCTGTCGCAGCGCGTCCTTGTCGCAGAGCGGGCAGGCGTCGTGGCGGACATCCTGCGCCACGCGGGCGAGCTTGGCGGCCCCGACGCGCCGGTTGTCTCGGTCCTTCCGGATGGTGCGGTCAGGCTCGTCTTCTTCGTGCGGCAAGATCTTCTGCCCCGTCTAGCGCTCGGCCAAGACCTTGATTTCACATGTGATGGCTGCCCATCACAGGCAAAAGCGACGATCAGCTACATTGCTTCCGGTCCGGAGTTCACGCCGCCGGTGATCTATTCGCGGAAAGAGAGGCAGAAGCTCGTCTTCCGGATCGAGGCGCGCCCGGTGGCCGACTTCGGCCTGAAGCCCGGCCAGATCGTCGACGTTCAGCTTCACGATGGCGGCCATGGCAGCGATTGATGTGCAGGACCTCGTGAAGCGCTTTGGCGACAAGACGGTCGTCGATCACGTCTCGCTTCGGGTCGAAACCGGCGAAATTTCCGGCTTCATCGGGCCCAATGGCTCGGGCAAGACGACGACGATGCGGATGCTCTGCGGGCTTCTGTCACCGGATGATGGCCGGGGAACGGTTCTCGGGCATGACATCCGGGCAGCGGCACAGCAGGTCAAACCCGAGATCGGCTACATGACGCAGGCGTTCTCGCTCTATGCCGACCTGACGATCGAGGAAAACCTTGCCTTCGTGGCGCGCCTCTACGGAATGCCGGATCCGCGCCGCGCCGTCCGCGAGACGCTGTCGGACCTTGGCCTTCTGCACCGCCGCGCGCAGTTGGCGGGGACGCTTTCCGGCGGCTGGAAGCAGCGGCTGGCGCTGGCGGCATCGGTCATGCACAAGCCTCGGCTTCTCCTTCTCGACGAGCCGACGGCGGGGGTCGACCCCCTTGCCCGACGCGAGTTCTGGGATGAGATCCACGAGCGCGCGGCCGAGGGGCTGACGGTCCTCGTCTCGACGCATTACATGGACGAGGCAGAGCGCTGCCACAGCATCAACCTCATCGTCGCCGGCCGGCTTCTGGCCAAGGGCCCGGTGGAACGGGTGGTGCAAGAGTCAGGTCTTGTCACGCGCATCGTGACTGGTCACGACGTGCGCCGCCTTCGCGCTGCCCTGTCGGCCGATCCGGCGGTGGAACAGGTCGCGCCCTTCGGCCGCACGCTCCATGTGGTCGGGCGGGACGGTGCCGCACTTGACGCAGCCATCAGGCGCCTGGCACCGGGGGCGGCGGTGGAGGCGGCCGAAACCACGCTCGAGGACGTGTTCATCCATCACATGCGGCGCGCGGGCCTTTCGGGCGCTGCGGCGCGGGTCGCATGAGCCGCCTGTTCTCGGCCAGGCGCCTGTGGGCGATGCTGGTGAAGGAGGTAATCCACCTCCGCCGCGACCGCGTCACCTTTGCCATGATGCTTGGCATCCCGCTGATGCAGCTCATCCTGTTCGGCTTCGCGATCAACACGGATCCGAAGCGGCTGCCGGCGGCGATCGTCGCAACCGGCAGCGACCGCTATGTGCGTGCCATGGTAACGGCGCTTGAGAATACAGGATATTACCGCTTCATCCGCGTCGCTGAATCCGAGCGCGAAGCCGAAGCGCTGATCGACAGCGGCAAGGTTTCCTTCGTCGTGACCTTCCCGACGGACTTTTCCCGACGGGTCGAGCGTGGCGAGCGACCGGCGCTTCTCATCGACGCCGATGCGACCGACCCGTCCGTCGCTTCGGGCGCAATCTCGACCCTGTCGACGGTGGCCGGCAACGCCCTCCGCCGAGAGCTTGGCCCGAAGGCCGAGGTCGATCCCCCCGTCGAGATCGTCGTGCACAGACGCTACAATCCCGAAGGCGCGACCCAGAACAACATCGTGCCGGGTCTTCTGGGGGTCATCCTGCAGATGACCATGACCCTCATGACAGCCATGGCGCTCACCCGCGAGATCGAGCGCGGGACGATGGAGGGGCTCCTCTCGACGCCGGCAAATGCGCTCGAGATCATGCTCGGAAAGATCCTGCCCTATCTCCTGATCGGTGCGGTGCAGGTTGTCGTGGTCCTGGCCGTGGCCCGCACCGTTTTCGACGTGCCTTTCGTCGGAAGTCTTCGGCTATTGGTGGGGGGCATCCTGATCTTCGTCGTGGCCCTGGTGCTTCTCGGTTACACGATCTCGACCTTTTCGCGCACGCAGATGCAGGCGATGCAGCTGACCTTCTTCTTCTTCCTGCCCTCGATCCTGCTTTCGGGCTTCGCCTTCCCGTTCCGTGGCATGCCGCTTTGGGCACAGTGGCTGGGCGAGCTGCTTCCGCTCACCCATTTCCTTCGCGTGGTGCGGGCCGTGATGCTCAAGGGCGCGAATGTCGCCGCGATTGCCGACGAACTGGCCGCACTTGCCGTCTTTGCCGTCCTCTACGCGACACTCGCGCTTCTTCGCTTCCGGCGGACGTTGGACTAGCCCTTGTGGCGCCCGAAGCGCTCGGCCCAGGCGGGAACCCGGCCATTCGTGCCGGGCGCGGCAAGAAAGACGCCGCGCGCTATTGCGCGCGCGACCGTGGTCGCGGCGGCGTGGCCGAGGACGATCTGGTCATGCAGCCGGTCACGCAGCGGGCGATCTCCGGTCGCGATCGCGAAGACCGCATCGCCGTCGGCCAGGGTGTGGGCCGGCGCCACGGCGCGGGCGATGCCGTCATGGGCGGTCACGGCAAGCCGTTGCGCCTGAGCGGCGTCAAGCGCCGCATCCGTCGCCACCACGCACAGCGTCGTCGCCGTGGAAGCCCCTGTTTTCACGGGCGGAAGGGCGATCGACTCTCGGGCGTGACCGGGGCCGAGGCCGCCGAATTCCGCGCCGATTTCCCAAGGCGCTGCAAGGAAATGCGGGCCCCCTTCGAGCACTGCGGAGCCGACCGAGTTGACGACGGCAAGCGCGGCGACGGTGAACCCCTCGGCCGTCACGACCGAGGCCGAGCCCAGCCCGCCGCGGAGGTCCGACGTCGTGGCGCCGATGCCCGCGCCGGCGCTTCCAAGGGGGAAGGCCTCGCTGGCCGTCTCGAAGGCGCGCCGGCCAAGTTCCGGATAGGGGTTGGTGCTCCACCCGGGACCGCCGGGCGGCAGGTCGAACAGAATCGCCGCCGGCACGATGGGCACGCGGGCGCCGGCGACGGGAAGACCGCGCCCACGGGCCTTGAGCGCCGCGACGACACCGCCTGCGGCGTCAAGGCCGAACGCCGACCCGCCCGAAAGGACAATCGCGTCGACGGTATCGACCAGACGCCCCGGGACAAGGAGATCCGTCTCTCGGGTGCCGGGGGCGCCGCCCATGACATGCACCGCCGCCACAAGCGGCCGTGTGCCGGTCACAACGGTGACACCCGTGTTTGCGGTTGGATCCTCGGCATTGCCGACGAGGACGCCGGGCACGTCGGTCAGAAGGTTTCGGGGACCCGGGCCGGTCATGCCTGGCGTCCGACGTCGGGCGCAACGCGTGCGTCGCGCAGTTTCCCGGAGCGTTCCAGGCCTTCCGGGTGGCGGCCGGCGACCGGGACAAGCGCGTCCGGCCGCGGGGCGATCCCGGCCCGTTGTTCCGTGGCCCCGGCGGCCGCGGCGCGGTTGGTCTTGCCCGAAAGGCGCATGACGTCTTCTCTGGTGGCGGATATGGCGATGCTGGCACCCGGCGCGCCCTTTTGTCAAAGGCGGGATGTTGCCTGGGCGGCAGATCGGGCGCAGAATTGCGACGGGCTGCGGCGATGGCGTCGCCGCGCGGGTCATCACCCGTCGCCCGGCGGCGTCGTGCCGCCCAACGTCCTGAACGCCGGGACCTTTGGCGGGCCACGATGGCCCGGGCAGGAGGTCTGAAATGACAAACCAGGATACGGAAACATCTCGGCGCGGTCATCACGAGGAGCGCCCCACATACTATCGTTTCCACAATGGCGAAAAGGCGCCGCTGCCCTTTCCGGCTTCCGAATATGCCGACCGGCTGGACGGATTGCGCCGGGCGATGGCGGCGGCAGGCGTCGATGTCGCGGTGCTCACATCGATGCACAACGTCGCCTATTACTCGGGGTTTCTCTATTGCTCGTTCGGGCGCCCCTATGCCTGCATTGTTACCGACGAGGACTGCATCACGGTCTCGGCCGGGATCGATGCGGGACAGCCCTGGCGCCGGTCGATCGGGGACAACATCACCTATACCGACTGGGGCCGCGACAATTTCTGGCGCGCCGTGCACCATGTCGTCGGATCGCATCGGACGGTCGGCATCGAGGAAGATCATCTGACGCTGGCCCAGCGTGGCCGCCTTGTGGCGTTTCTGGATCCCGCCAGAACGGTGGACCTGTCCGAGGCGACGATGCGCCAGCGAATGCGCAAGAGCCCGGCCGAGATCGCGCTCATCCGCGCGGGCGCGGCGGTGGCCGACATCGGCGGCCATGCAATCCGCGACGCGATCCGCCCGGGCGTGCGCGAGATCGACGTCGCCATGGCGGGCCGCGACGCCATGGAAACCGAGATCGCCGCCCGTTTTCCGGACGCCGAATATCGGGATACCTGGGTCTGGTTTCAGTCCGGCATCAACACCGACGGCGCGCACAATCCCGTCACGGCCCGAGAGCTTCGCCGCGGGGACATCCTGTCGCTCAACACCTTCCCGATGATCTCGGGGTATTACACGGCGCTCGAGCGGACGCTTTTCCTTGGTGAATGCGATGACGCTTCGCTCAGGATCTGGGAGGCGAATGTCGCCACCCACGAATATGGCATCTCGCTCTTGCGCCCGGGCGCAAGCTGCGCCGAGGTCACGCAGAAGCTGAACGACTTCCTGGCCGAGCGCGACCTCCTCAAGTACCGGACATTCGGCTACGGCCATTCCTTCGGGATCCTCTCGCACTATTACGGCCGAGAGTCGGGCCTTGAGCTGCGCGAGGACATCGAAACCGTGCTCGAGCCCGGGATGGTGATCTCGATGGAACCCATGCTCACGATACCCGAAGGCGAGCCGGGGGCGGGCGGCTACCGCGAGCACGACATTCTCGTGATCACCGAAGAGGGTGCCGAAGACATCACCGGCTTCCCCTATGGCCCCGAGCACAACATCGTCTGACCGTTCGGCGGCGCCGGTGGCCGGCTTGACGCTGGCCACCGGCATGCACAGTTGGAGAGGGGTCGGGCAGTGGGGGTCGGTTCATGGTTGCAGCGCTCAGGCTTCTTGTATTCGGGTTCCTCTTTCTTTCCGTCATCTACCTGGTGGCCCGGGCCTATGCCCGGAGCGTTCATCGGGAGGCGCTCGAGAAGGAATGGGCGGAACACCCGAAGGGTGATCGCGACCAGTTCGTCGAAGAGGGGATGCGCGCCTACGAAAGATCGCTGTGGCCAAGACTTCTTCTGGCGATCTATGTCGTCCCGACGGTTCTGATCCTTGTCGCCATCATCGTCGTCAACTTCTTCTGAAAGGCTGCGTTTCCATGCGAAAGATCGTCTATGTGAAGGCTGCGGCGGTCCTCGTGATGCTGGCCGTCGTGGCCGGGTTCCTGCACTACACGCTGCCGCAGCACGACATCGTCCGTATCGTCAACACGACCGAACGCAGGGTCGACACCAGCCGCAATCGGCTGTTCTGGACGAACGCGGAAGAGGCGGGGAACGCGTCGACGATGCAGGACGTCTATTTCATCGAGGCGATACGCCCCGACGGGCGCCCGATGGTCTATCGCAACCAGGATACGGGTTGGGGCTGGCCACCATACTTCAAGTTCGACAGTTCGAATGTACAGGCAAAGGCGCGGGATCTGGTATCGACCAAGGACAATCCCCAATGGGTCGTCATCACCCACTACGGCTGGCGGAACGAATTTCTGAGCATCTACCCCAATGCCATCGAGGTGGCGCCGGTGGACGGCCCGGACGTGCAGATCTTCCCCTGGTTCAACACCATCTTCTTCGTCGTGCTCCTCGGGCTTCTTGTCTTTGCGCGTCGCGTATGGCTTCAGTTTCGAGAGCGCGCCATTGATCCGGTGATCGAGGATGTCGAGGAGTTCCGCGAGGATGCGGAACGCACCGTCACGCGTGCGAAAGGCCGGCTGCGTGCCGCGGTCGAAAAGGTCTCGCGCTGGCTGACCCGCCGGTGATGCCGCCTTGGGGCGCGGGACGGTGCGCGCCTGTTCCTGCACGGTTCAGCCGACCGCGCGCCGGCCCTCGTCCGAACGAAGAAGGGGCCGCGCATTGCGCGGCCCCTCGCCTTTCCGTCTGTGCGGTCCGGCCTCAGGCCGAGCCCGCCTTCGCACCTCGCTTGATCGGCGCCCAAAGCGCCTTGTTCGTGAGGTAGAGGAAGGACGTCAGGAGGACGAGCATGAGCACGCCGACGAAGCCCGCTTTCTTGCGCGCCATCATCTTCGGCTCTGCCGTCCACATGAGGAAGGCCGCGACATCCTGGGCCATGTGGTGGACATCGTTCTTGTGTCCGTCGGCATATTCCACCAGTTCGTCCGAGAGCGGCGGCGGCATCGCGATCCAGCCGCTCGGGAAGGCCTTGTTCTCGTAGAAGGTCGTGCCGGCCTCTTCCTTTTCCTCGCCGGTGTAGCCGGTAAGGATCGAGTAGATGTACTCGGCGCCGCCCATCCCCTTGACGATCTGGTTGATGCCAAGACCCATCGGGCCATGGAAGCCGGCCCGGGCCTTGGCCATCAGGCTGAGGTCGGGCGCCCCGGCCGAGGTCACGGCCGGAAAATGGTCCGAGGGCCTGGCCGGACGCGTGTCTTCGAGCTCGGGGTCATAGACCTCGTAGGTCGCGGCATAGGCCTTGACCAGATCTGCCGGGAGCTCCGGTCCGCCCGGGTCGCCGAGCGTCCGGAAGGGAACGTATTTCAGGCCGTGGCAGGCCGCGCAGACCTCGGTATAGACCTGAAGCCCGCGACGCAGCTGGGCCTTGTCGTAGGTGCCGAACGGACCTTCGAACGAGAAGGCGACGTCCTCGACATGGCCGCCCTCCGAGGCAAGCGCCGGGGCACCGACCAGGACCGCGGCCATGGCAGAGAGTGCGAGTTTCCTGAGCATCTCGAACTGTCCCTTTCTCACTTGGCCGGGGTGGCCGCGGCGTCGCCGGCGCCGGCCCCGTAATGGGCGTTGAAGTCTTCCTCGATCGTCGCCGGCACGGGAAGCGGCTTCTCGATGACGCCAAGCACCGGCAGGACGATGAGGAAATAGACGAACCAGTAGGCGGCACCGATCAGCGACAGAACCGGCGCGATGCCCTCGGGCGGCTGGCTGCCGCACCACATCAGCACGAGGAAGTCGATGACAAGAAGCCAGAACCACCATTTGAACATCGGCCGATAGCGGCCCGACCGGACCGCCGAGGTGTCAAGCCACGGCGCCAGCAGCATGACGATGATCGAGCCGAACATCGCCAGCACCCCGAAGAACTTGGCGTTGATGATGCCGCCGGTAATGAAGCTGGCGAACTGGACGGCCCAGACATCGGCCGTGAATGCGCGAAGGATCGCGTAGAACGGCAGGAAGTACCACTCGGGCACGATGTGCGCAGGCGTCTGCAGGGGGTTCGCCTCTATGTAGTTGTCGGGATGGCCAAGGTAGTTGGGCATGAAACCGACGATCGCCCAGAAGACGATCAGCACCACGCCAAGCGCGAACAGATCCTTCATGACATAGTAGGGCCAGAAGGGGACGGTATCGCGTTCGGCAACCTCCTTCGAGTCGCGGCGCACCTCCACCCCGGCGGGGTTGTTGTTCCCTGTCGTGTGGAAGGCCCAGATGTGCAGCGCCACGAGCGCGGCAATCACGAACGGCAGAAGGTAGTGGAGCGAGAAGAACCGGTTCAGCGTCGGGTTGTCCACGGCGGGCCCGCCCAGAAGCCAGGTCTGGATGGGCTCTCCGATGCCGGGGATGGCGCCGAAAAGCCCGGTGATGACGGTCGCGCCCCAGAAGGACATCTGTCCCCACGGCAGCACATACCCCATGAAGGCCGTCGCCATCATGCACAGATAGATCAGCATGCCGATGATCCACGTGACCTCGCGCGGGGCCTTGTAGGAGCCGTAGTAGAGTCCGCGGAAGATGTGGATGTAGACAGCCAGGAAGAAGAGCGACGCGCCGTTTGCGTGCACATAACGGATCATGTGCCCGGCGTTCACGTCACGCATGATGTGCTCGACCGAGGCGAAGGCCATGTCCACATGCGGCGTATAGTGCATGACCAGCACAATGCCGGTCACGATCTGCAGCGCCAGGCAGAAGGTCAGGACGATGCCCCAGATCCACATCCAGTTGAGGTTCTTGGGCGTCGGAATCATCAGCGTGTCATACATGAGCGCCACGATGGGAAGGCGCTCGTGCAGCCACTTCTCGAACCGGGTCTTCGGCTCGTAATGATCGTGCGGGATACCAGCCATTTGTCTGCGTCCTCAGCCGAGTTTCAGCGTGTTGTCGTCGACGAAGCGGGCAACCGGAACGTCGAGGTTTCGCGGCGCCGGACCCTTTCGGATCCGCCCTGCCGTGTCGTAGTGCGATCCGTGGCAGGGGCAGAACCAGCCGCCGAACTCGCCCGCGCCGTCGCCGATGGGCACGCAGCCGAGATGCGTGCAGACACCGATCATCACCAGCCACTCG
>RFGD01000205.1 GCA_003696705.1 Alphaproteobacteria bacterium
GAGCGTCTCCTCGGCCTCGTCGTCGTCCTCGACAAGGCTTGCCGCGAGCGGCTGGGAAAGCTTCGAGCCGTCGCGATAGAGCGCGTTGGCCTTCACCCCAAGCGCGTGGCTGAGCTCGTAGGCCGCCAGACAGTCTTCGACCGTGGCATCATTCGGCATGTTGATGGTCTTCGAGATGGCGCCCGAGATGAAGCTCTGTGCGGCGGCCATCATGCGGATGTGGCTTTCGACGGAAAGATACCGCTTGCCCTTGCGCCCGCAGGGGTTGGCGCAATCGAACACCGGCAGGTGTTCATCCTTCAGATGCGGTGCGCCTTCCAGCGTCATGGTTCCACACACGAATTCGTTCGCGGCCTCGATGTCGGCGCGGGAATAGCCAAGGTGGCGCAGAAGATCGAAGGTCGGATCAGCCAGCTTCTCGGCGGGAATGCCAAGCGTGTTGCGGCAGAAGTCCTCGCCCAGCGTCCACTGGTTGAAGACGAAGCGGATGTCGAAGGCGGTGGCCAGGGCGGCCTCGACCTTCTCGATCTCGGCCGGTCCGAAGCCGTGCCCGATCAGCGATGCGTGATTGACGCCCGGCGCCCCCGAAAGCGTGCCGTGTCCGACCGCATAGCGGATGATGTCCTCGATCTGGTCGGGGGTATAGCCAAGGCGCTCGAGCGCCGCCGGGACCGAGCGGTTGATGATCTTGAAATAACCGCCGCCGGCCAGCTTCTTGAACTTCACCAGGGCGAAGTCGGGCTCGATGCCGGTGGTGTCGCAGTCCATGACAAGCCCGATCGTGCCCGTCGGCGCAATGACGCTGACCTGCGCGTTGCGATAGCCGTGCGCTTCCCCAAGGGCCAGCGCCTCGTCCCAGACATGGCGCGCCAGCGCGACCAGACCCGCGTCGGGGCAGTTCCGGTCGTCGAGCGGCACGGGCTTCACGGCCAGCTCCTCGTAGCCATCGGTGGCCGACATGGCCGCACGCCGATGGTTGCGGATGACGCGCAGCATGTGCTCGCGGTTCCGGTCATAGCGGCGGAAGGCGCCCAGCCGTGCCGCCATCTCGGCCGAGGTGCGATAGGCGACGCCGGTCAGGATCGCCGTCAGCGCGCCGCAAAGCGCCCGCCCCTCGTCGCTGTCATAGCCAAGCCCCATGTTCATCAGGAGCCCGCCGATATTCGCATAGCCGAGGCCCAGCGTGCGGAAATCGTAGGACAGCCGCGCGATTTCCTTCGAGGGAAACTGCGCCATGAGAACCGAGATCTCGAGCGTGAGGGTCCAGAGCCGCGTCGCATGCACATAGGCCGCCGCGTCGAACTCGCCGTCCTTCAGGAACTGAAGAAGGTTGAGCGAGGCGAGGTTGCACGCCGTATCGTCGAGGAACATGTATTCCGAGCACGGGTTCGATCCGCGGATCGGCCCGTCGGCCGGACAGGTGTGCCAGGCGTTGATCGTGTCGTGAAACTGGATGCCGGGGTCCGCACAGGCCCAGGCGGCATGGCCGATCTGCTGCCAGAGATCCCGCGCCCGGACCCGCTTGGCGACCGAGCCGTCGGTGCGCCGCAGAAGCTCCCACTCGGCGTCCTCGCGGACCGCCTTCAGGAAGGCATCGGTCACCCGCACCGAGTTGTTCGAATTCTGCCCCGACACGGTCGCGTAGGCTTCCGAGTCCCAGTCGGTGTCGTAGGTCGGGAACTCAATCGAATCAAACCCCTGCGCGGCATACTGAAGAACCCGCGCGATGTAGGTTTCGGGAATGTGCGCCTTCTTCGCGGCCCGGATGGCGGCGCGCAGTCCGGCGTTCGCCTTGGGGTCGGTGGCGTCCTCGGGGCGGCCGTCCCAGGCGCGGATCGCGGCGAAGATGGCATTCAGCTTCTCTTCATGGGCCTTCGAGCCGGCGACAAGCGAGGCGACCTTCTGCTCTTCGATCACCTTCCAGTTGATGAACTCCTCGATGTCCGGGTGATCCATGTCGCAGATCACCATCTTCGCCGCGCGCCGCGTGGTGCCGCCCGACTTGATGGCCCCGGCCGCCCGGTCGCCGATCTTCAGAAAGCCCATGAGGCCCGAGGACTTGCCGCCGCCCGAGAGCGGCTCGCCCTCGCCCCTGAGCGACGAGAAGTTCGTGCCGGTGCCCGATCCGTACTTGAAGAGCCGTGCCTCGCGGACCCAGAGATCCATGATGCCGCCTTCGTTCACCAGATCGTCCTGGACCGACTGGATGAAACAGGCGTGGGGCTGCGGATGCTCGTAGGCCGACTTCGACTTCACCAGCTTGCCGGTCTTGTAGTCGACATAGAAGTGCCCCTGGCTCGGCCCGTCGATGCCGTAGGCCCAGTGAAGACCCGTGTTGAACCACTGCGGGCTGTTCGGCGCCCCCATCTGCGCGGCCAGCATGTGGCGCATCTCGTCGTAATAGGCCCGGGCGTCCTCTTCCGAGGCGAAATAGCCGCCCTTCCAGCCCCAGTAGGCCCAGGCGCCGGCCAGACGGTCGAAGACCTGCCGCGCGCTCGTCTCGCCGCCGTAGCGTGCCGCCTCGGGGAGCGAGGCAAGGGCCTCTTCGTCCGCGACCGAGCGCCAAAGGAACTCGGGCACCCCCTCTTCCGGCACGCGCTTGAGCCGCGCGGGCACACCGGCCTTGCGGAAATATTTCTGCGCGATGACGTCCGAGGCGACCTGGCTCCAGCCGGCAGGCACTTCCACTTCGTCAAGCTTGAACACGACGGTCCCGTCGGGGTTGCGAATCTCGGACGAGGTGGTCCGGAACTCGATCCCGGCATAGGCGTCCTGCCCGGCCTTTGTGAACACGCGGTCGATCTTCATCTGGTTCTGCCCCTGCAAATCTTCTCGGTCATGCGACGGCCGGATATTTCCGATTCCGCCCCCTCTCGTGCCGACCGGGCCAGGGGCAAGGGGATGCCGTTCGGCGCGCGCCCGTTGCCGCCGCCGCCGTTGCCAAGTCGGCTTTCGTTGTTCCCTTGCCGTCCCGCACCACAATATCTGGTGGCTGGCCGGTCGACGCATACAAATTGTCCCGAGTCTGGCTTCGGGTCAACGGAAATTTTCATCATCTGGGGGTCAAATTTGGATTGACGACTAGGTCTTGTGTCCGCGCATGGCAGAGCGAGATTCGGCCCAGAGCTGAGCCGGCGCTGAAGCACTGCTGGCGAGATGCCTGAAAGATCGCGGGATTCGCTGGACGTCGGCGCGACTGGCGCGGGCGACGGGCCGCCGGGTGTGCTGGTCGGGGCGACTGGATTCGAACCAGCGACCTACGGTACCCAAAACCGTCGCGCTACCAGGCTGCGCCACGCCCCGACGGCGCGTAACTAGCCCGCGCCCGGCGCCTTGAAAAGGGGAATCATTCCGCCGCGTCCAACAGGCACGGCCAGGCGGCGGTCTCGGGCGCGAAGGCCGGGTGGCGCACCTGATCGCCCACCGAAATCCCGAAGCGCCGGACCGTCCCGGCCAGGACCTCGAGCGCCGCAAGGACACCGGTGCCCCCGTCGATGACCGTCAGGTCTCCGGGCACCGCGCCTTCGTGCACGGCCGTGACCCTGCCGGCGGGGTCAATAAAGACCATGTCGAGCGGCACCAGCGTATTCTTCATCCAGAAACGCGCGTGCTGCGGATGTTCGTAGATGAACAGCATCCCATGCGTCGGCGGCAACGACTTGCGGAACATGAGGCCCCGCGCCCGCTCGTCGGGGTCGTCGGCAAGCTCGACCTTGAAACGAGCCTGTCCCCAGGCACCGCGAATGTCGAGCCGGTCGGGCGCACAGTCGGCCGCGGCGGCGACCGTTGGCAGGCCAAGCGCCAGGACCAGCGTCGCGGCCACGCGCCTCATTCCGGCGCCTTCTCCGGCGTGTCCTGCCCGCGCTCCTCGACGGCGGCCTCCCAGCCGGTGACGGCGACGGCCATCTTTCCCCGGCGGCCTTCGACGATTCGCAGGCACACCGCCTCGCCCGGGGTCAGATCCGAGAACCCCGAACGGCGCAGGATCTCGATATGGATGAAGACGTCCTCGGCCGAGCCGAAGGCATTGGCAAAGCCGAATCCCTTGACCTTGTCGAACCACTTCACCCGAGCCGGCACCAAGGGCGTCTCAGCGATCTCCTCGGCCAGACCTTCAAGTTCCGTCAGGGTGCGGCTCTGCGCCTCCTGCGGCGGGGTGATGCGCAGGACGCGGGCGGCCTGCATCCCGCGCGGCGTATCCTGCACGACGATCTCGATCCCCGACCCGTCGGCAACCGAGCTTTGGCCGTAATTGCGCAAGACGTTGGCATGGAGAAGGATGTCGGGCCCGCCTTCGTCGGCGACCACGAATCCGAATCCCTTCGTGACGTCGAACCACTTCACGTGGCCGCGTACGACCTCGCCCCCTGCCTCTGCGATATCGTTTTGCTTCTTGTCCTGCGACATCCACCACGCGCCCGGGCAAACCCCGGCGATCCCGTCATATCTTACCTCATCCCCCGTGCCATTCATCGACCAACGGGTTGGTTAATTCAAGAGCCATCGCCCCCCCGCCCGCGAAAAAAATGTCAGGCAAATGACCTGAAGTGACGCTACGTCATATGAACGCGCGAAACCCCGGGCGGCCGCCCACAATCAGGGATAGAGGCGCGTGACGGTCCACGGGGCGTCGAGCGCTTCCCGGCTCCACCGGAACCGATCGTGCAGGCGAAAGGCGCCGTCAGCCCAGAATTCGATTTCGAGAGGCCGGATCCGGTAACCTCCCCAGAACGGCGGGCGCGGCGGGTTCGGGCCCTTCTCGGCCGCGATGCGTGCCACCTGCGCCATCAGCGCGGCCCGCGACGACAACGGCTGCGACTGGCGAGATGCCCAGGCGCCCAGGCGGCTTTTCAGCGAACGACTCGCGAAATAGGCGTCGGCCTTCGGCCCGTCCTCGCGCTCGACAAGACCGCGGACGCGCACCTGTCGGCGCAGGGACTTCCAGTGCATCACGAAGGCGGCCTTTCCTGTCGCCTCGATCTGCGCCGCCTTGCGGCTGCCGTAGTTCGTGTAGAAGACGAAGCCCGCGTCCTCGATCTCCTTCAGAAGCACCATGCGCACGTCGGGCATGCCGTCGGGGTCGACGGTGGCAAGGGCGATGGCGTTCGGATCGTTGATTTCGGTCGCTTCGGCCTCGGCCAGCCAGCGGCGCGCGATCGCGAAGGGGTCATCCCCGGCGAAGATCCCGGTCCGGTCGCTCATTGCCTGTCTCCTGTTCGTGGGCGCATGCAGGGGCGGCGGCGCTTGATGCAGCGGCCTTATTGCCCTAAACGAAGCCTATTTTGCGAGACATAGGTGCGCGAGGGACATGACATGTCAACAGGACTGATGCAGGGAAAGCGCGGCCTCATCATGGGCGTTGCGAACGACAAGTCCATTGCCTGGGGCATTGCCAAGGCATGTGCGGACGCCGGGGCCGAGCTTGCATTCTCGTACCAGGGAGAGGCCCTGCGCAAGCGTGTCCTGCCGCTGGCCGAAACCCTTGGCGTGCCGCTTGTCCACGAATGCGACGTCTCGGACGACGCGTCGATCGACGCGCTGTTCGACTGGCTGAAGGGGCACTGGGACCGGCTTGACTTCGTCGTCCATGCCATCGGCTTTTCCGACAAGAACGAACTGCGCGGCCGCTATGTGGACACGAGCCGCGGCAACTTCCGCATGTCCATGGATATCTCGGTCTATTCCTTCACGGCCGTCGTCCAGCGCGCCGAGAAGATGATGACCGACGGCGGCGCCTGCCTGACGCTGACCTATTACGGGGCCGAACGAGTGATGCCGCATTACAACGTCATGGGCGTCGCGAAAGCCGCGCTTGAAGCATCGGTGCGCTACATGGCCGAGGATCTCGGCAAGAACGACATCCGGGTCAATGCCATCTCGGCCGGACCGATCAAGACGCTGGCGGCTTCCGGTATCGGAGATTTTCGCTATATCATGAAGTGGAACGAGCTGAACTCGCCGCTTCGCCGCAATGTCACGCAAGAGGACGTGGGCAAGTCCGCGCTCTATCTTCTGTCCGATCTCTCGAGCGGCGTCACCGGAGAGGTTCTGCACGTCGACGCCGGCTATCACGTCGTCGGGATGAAGGCGGTGGACGCGCCCGACATCGACGCGGTGACCGGCCGCAACAACAAGTGATGCCCCCTGCCCGCACCGGCAGCGCCGGGACCCGGCCGAACGCCGGGGCGGGCATCCCAGGAAGGAACGCAACGGATGGCCGCAGAACGACTGCCGCATGAAAAGGGATTCCACGTCAGCTGGGACCAGCTGCACCGGGACGCGCGGGCCCTTGCCTGGCGCCTTGACAAGCAGGGCCCCGAACCCGACGGCGGCTGGCGCGCCGTCGTCGCCATCACCCGCGGCGGCATGGCCCCCGCGATGATCGTGAGCCGCGAACTGGGCATTCGCAACGTCGACACGATCTCGGTCAAGTCCTACGACCACCAGTCCCAGCGCGAGGCGCAGGTCCTGCAGGCCCCCGACCCCAAGCTCATGGGCGACGGCGAGGGCATCCTGATCGTCGATGACCTTGTGGACACGGGCAAGACGCTCGAACTTGTCCGCAAGCTCTATCCCAAGGCGCATTTCGCGACGATCTATGCCAAGCCCCAGGGGCGGCCCATGGTCGACACTTTCGTCACCGAGGTCAGCCAGGACACATGGATCTTCTTCCCCTGGGACATGGCGTTGCAATATGTCGAGCCCTATCGGGGCAAGGACTGAGCCCGGCGTGACCCGCACGACCGCCCGGACCGGCAGCTCATGACCCTTCCCGTGAACCCGAACATCGCGGCGACCGAAGCGCCCCCTGTCATGGAGGCGCGCCGCTGGCTGGCCGAGACGCGCCTGCCCGAGGGGCTGCCGCTTCTGAACCTCAGCCAGGCGGCGCCCGTCGCCCCGCCGCCCCTGCCCCTGCGCGAGGCCATCGCCGACATCGCGCTGCACGATCCGTCGGCGCATCTCTACGGGCCCGTCCTGGGCCTTCCGGCGCTTCGCGAACAGCTGGCCGCCGACTGGTCGGCCGCCTATGGCGGCACGATCGCCGGGGATGACGTCGCCATCACCTCCGGCTGCAACCAGGCGTTCGCCGCGGCCATCGCGGCGCTCGCCGGGCCGGGCGATGCGGTGATGCTGGTGGCGCCGTGGTATTTCAACCATCACATGTGGCTGACGATGCAGGGGATCGAGGCACGCGTCCTGCCCGCCCAGCCGGATCTGTTGCCGGACCCCGACCGTGCCCGGGCACTCGTGACCCCCAACCTGCGGGCCATCGTTCTGGTGACGCCGAACAATCCGGGCGGGGTCGAGTATCCACCGTCGCTTGTCGCCGCCTTTGCCGCGCTTGCGCGGGAAAAGGGGCTGGCCCTGGTCGTGGACGAAACCTATCGCGACTTCGACTCGCGCCCCGGTCCGCCGCACGATCTTTTCGCCGACCCGGACTGGCGCGAGGTTCTTGTCCACCTCTACTCGTTTTCCAAGGCCTACCGGCTTACCGGCCACCGCGTCGGGGCCATGGTCGCCGGCCCGCGCCTTCTGGCCGAGGCCGAGAAGTTTCTCGATACGGTCACCATCTGTCCGAACCAGATCGGCCAGCGCGCCGCGCTTTGGGGCATGCGCAACCTCGCCAGCTGGCTCGCCGGCGAACGGGCCGAGATCCTGCGCCGCCGCCGCGCGGTCGAGGAAGAGCTCGGCAACCTTCCCGGCTGGCGACTTGTCGGTGCCGGCGCCTATTTCGCCTGGGTCGAGCACCCCTTCGACGCCCCGTCCGACCGCGTCGCCCGCGCATTGCTTCAGGAAGCCGGCCTTCTTGTCCTTTCCGGCACGATGTTCGCGCCGCGCCGCGAAGACGGCGGCGACGGCACCGCTGAGCGGGGGCTGCGCATCGCGTTCGCGAATGCCGACGCCGAAGGTATCGCCGAACTCGGCCGCCGTCTGAGGGGTTTTTCCGCCCTCCCGCGCCGCTGATGGGGGCCGCCCGCGGCGCCTGCCGCTTGCGACGGCAGCCGGGGCGGCTATAAGGGCTGACGGATCAACAGGAAAGGCGGACGACACATGGCCGGCTCTATGCGCTCGAAGGGAACCAACGTCATCGTCTGGGTCCTTCTTGCCCTTCTCATTCTGGGCCTTGGTGGTTTCGGGGTGCGCAATTTCGGCGGATCGGTCGATCGCATCGGCAAGGTCGGCGAGGTCGACATCACCGTCGACGACTATGCCCGCGCCCTGCAACAAGAGCTTCGGACCATCGAACAGCGCACCGGCCAGAAGCTGACCGTCGCCCAGGCCAAGCTCTTCGGCATCGACCAGGCGGTGCTGCGGCGCGTCACGGCGACCGCCGCGCTCGACAACGAGGCCCGGCGCATCGGCCTTTCGGTCGGGGACGCGACCGTTTTCCAGCGGCTTTCCGAGATCGGCTCGTTCCAGGGCCCGGACGGCAAGTTCGATCCCGAAGCCTACCGCTTCACGCTTCAGAGCAACGGCCTCAAGCCGGCCGAGTTCGAGGACAGCCTGCGGCGCGAGACGGCCCGGACGATCCTGCGCCTTGCCGTCGCCGGCGAGGTCGAGCCGTCGCCGGCCTATGCGGATACGCTGATCGCCTATATCGCCGAGCGCCGCGACATCACCTGGGCGCCCGTCACGGCCGACATCCTGGTGACCGGCATCCCCGTCCCCACCGAAGCCGAGCTTCAGGCCTTTCACGACGAGAATGCCGAACGGTTCCGCCGGCCCGAGACCCGAGAGATCACCTATGCCTGGCTGACGCCCGAGATGCTGGCCCGGACCATCGAAATTCCCGAATCGCGCCTGCGCGAGGTCTACGAACAGCGCATCGACCAGTATCGCCAGCCCGAGCGCCGCGCCGTCGAGCGGCTTGCGTTTGCCACCATGGAAGAGGCCGAGGCCGCCCGCCAGCGTATCGAAAACGGCGAGATCGACTTCGACGACATCGTTGCCGAGCGCGGCCTGACGCTCGAGGACGTGAACATGGGCGAGGTCTCTCGCGACGACCTCGGCAAGGCGGCGGATGCCGTCTTCGCGCTGGACGAGCCCGGGATCGCAGGCCCCGTCGAGACGGCGCTGGGCCCGGCCCTGTTTCGGGTGAACGCCATCCTCGACGCCCAGGAACGCAGCTTCGAGGAGGTGCGGGAAGAGCTTCGCCTCGAGCTCGCCATCGACGAGGCGCGCCGCCGCATCGCCGACATGGCCACGCGCATCGACGAGATCCTTGCCGGCGGCGCGACGCTCGAGGAGGTCGCGAAGGAAACGGGGCTCGAGGTCGGGACCATCTCGATGACGCCGGAAACCGAGGATGGCCCGGCCGCCTACGAGGCGTTCCGCAAGGCGGCCCTTGCCGCCACGCCCGAAGATTTCCCGAAGGTCGAACAGCTCGAGGACGGCGGCATCTTCGCGCTTCGGGTCGACCGGATCGTGCCGTCGACCGTGCCGCCCCTCGAAGAGATCCGCGACGAGGTTCAGCGCGCATGGACGGAAGAAGCCATCCGCAAGCGCCTGCACAAGGTCGCCGAGGGGATCCGGGACGAACTTGCCGCCGGCGCGAGCTTCGAGGCGGCGGGGCTTCAGCCCGACGCCGCCACCGAGGTGCGCCGCGGCGACTTCCTCGAAGGCGCGCCCCCC
>RFGD01000206.1 GCA_003696705.1 Alphaproteobacteria bacterium
CGTTCTTGTCCAGCCGGTAGCTGAGCATCCGGGCGTAGTGCCGGTCGTCATCGACGACGAAAATGCGGTAGGGCATGGAATAACCTCTTGAAGCGTCACGAAAGGGGGAGCGGCAGGCTCGGAGGCCCTGCTTCGATACGTCTCAAAATGGGATCGGCCGGGCGGTGAAAAAACTTAAGACACCCTCTTCCCCCTGTCTTTTTGCGAAGATACGGTGAAGTTCATTGCGTTGTGAAACCGAATAGTGTATTTTGCGTGTTATAAACAAATTTTGTTTTAAACAAGCTGTGAGATGGCCCACACGGTTCGTGAACACGTGAAGCAGGAAAGATTCGAGGATCCGGTGCAGGAAGCCTTTATCGGGCTGCTGGTGGCGTCCGGCCGGCTCCGGCAGCGGCTGCACGAGGTGTGTGCTGCCTACGGCATCACGCACGACCAGTACAACGTGCTGCGCATCCTGCGCGGCGTCTATCCCGAGGGCCACCCGCGCTACGAAGTGGCCGACCGTCTCATCGAACGCGCCCCGGACGTGACCCGGTTGCTGGATCGCCTGGAGCGGGTCGGGCTCGTCGAACGCTACCGATCTTCCGAAGATCGTCGTCTGTCTCTGGCCCGCATCACCCCGAAAGGACTCGATCTGCTGACCGAAATGGAAGAGCCGATCCGCACCGTCCGGGTCGAAGCCCTCGGCCACCTGCCGGAGGACGATCTCAAAACGCTCGTCCGCATCTGCGGAAGCATCTCGTGATTTTTTTATCCCAAAACGTGTTTTAAACACATTTCATTCACAACACAGGAGGTAGGCCATGCGAATCTTCATGACGGGGGCCACCGGTTACATCGGCCGAGCGGTGGCCGAAGCGCTCTTTCGGCGGGGGTACGACCTGCTCGCACTGGCCCATTCGGAGCGCGCCGCCCGGGACCTGGCGGCCCGGGGCTACGACGTCTTGCGGGGCGATCTGATGCAGGCGGCGGTGCTGGCCGAAGGGGCCCGGCAGGCCGACGGCGTCGTGCACCTGGGGCTGGTGCGCGAGGGAGACGTCGCCGGGGTGGATACGGCGGCGGTGCAGGTCCTGCTCGACGCCCTGGCGGGCACGGACAAGCCGTTCCTCTACACGAGCGGCGTCTGGGTGCTCGGGGCGACAGGGCCGGAGGCCGCCGACGAGGCGGCCCCGCTGGCGCCGGTGGAACTGGTGGCCTGGCGGGCCCGCGTCGAGCAGATGGTGCGCGAGGCCCCGGTCCGCGGGGTGGTGATCCGTCCGGCGCTCGTTTACGGGCGCGGCGGAGGTATCCCGGCGATGTTCGTGGAAGCGGCCCGGGAGGGAGAGCCGGTTCGTCTCCCGGGGGACGGGCGGCAGCGCTGGCCCTTCGTCCATGTGGCGGACCTGGCCGAACTGTATGTGCGTGCCCTGGATGCACCGGCGGGGACGATTCTGCACGGGGTGGGCGAGCCGGCAGTGCCCGCGTGGGAGGTGGCCGCAGCGGCGGCCCGGGCGGCCGGGAGCACGGCCGGCGTGGTAGCCTGGCCCCTGGCCGAGGCGCGCGCCGAGCTGGGTGCCTTCGCCGACGCGCTGGCGCTCGACCAGCACGTCGTGAGCACGGTGGCGCAGCGGTTGTTCGGCTGGGCGCCGACCCACTCCGGCGTCCTCGACGACCTCCGGCACGGTTCCTACACCTGGCAGGAGCCGCAAGCCTTCATCTGCACCACCTGCGGCACGCAGTTCGCCCCGAGCGACGGCCCGCCCCCTCGCTGTCCGATATGTGAGGATGCGCGGCAGTACGTCGGGAAGGGCGGGCAGGCGTGGACGACCATGCCGGCCCTGCGCCGGACGCACCGCAACGTCGTCCGCGCCGTCGAG
>RFGD01000207.1 GCA_003696705.1 Alphaproteobacteria bacterium
ATCGGCAAAAGTTCGCCGAGTCGCTGATGCATCGCCGAACAGCTGGAGGGACGTCGGACATGCCAGGCAAGCGAAAACTTGCGCTTCTGATCGCCGTTGTCCTTGCGGGGGCATCGGCGCATGTGATCCAGAACATCAGCCAGACAACTGCCGCCGTGACCCGCGCCGACAGCCGGGCCCTGGCCGTGGCTGCGCCGCGGCCGACGCCGCGCCCGGTTGGCGATTCCTCGGTCTTCGTGACGCGCACCAGGATCGCGCAGGTCGAGACGGAAACGCCGCGCCCGGCACCGGCCGCCAAGGGCCTGCCGGAAGCCATCGGCATTCTCATGCCTACCGACCCCCTGCCGGATCTTGCCGATCTTGCCGAAGGCGCCCGCGGGCTGCCCATACGCCTGGCCGCCCTTGGCGACGCCGGCATCCGGACCATCATCGAAAGCCAGCGCGACCTCAGCCCCTTCGGCCTTCCCTGCGACGAGAACGCCACGATCGCGACCCGGCCCGACGCCATTCTGCGCATCCATGTCGAGGCCCCGTGCCGCCCCTATGCGATCCTGACCGTCGCGCATGCGGGCATCACGATCAGCGGCATGACCAGCCACATCGGCAGTTTCGACACCGAGTTCCCGGCGCTCGAAAGCCCGGCCAACGTGACGGTCCGGGTCGAGAACGGTGCACCGACGATCCTGGGCGCCGAAGTTCCCGACATCGACCGTTTCGAGCGGGTTGCGCTTGGCTGGGAAGGCGACGCCGAATTCCGTATCGTCGCAAGCCGGGACGGCAAGCGTTTGAAGCCGGGCACGACGCTGCGCGAAATGCGCCTTGGTGACCCGGCGGCGACGCCCGCCCGCATGGCCGAGGTCTTCAGCTATCCCGTCGCCGATGAAACCGACCCGGGCATCATCCGCCTTGCGCTCGAGGTCCCGGTCACAAAGGGCAACTGCGGCGGCGAGGCTCGCGCCCGCCTGGTCCGCAAATCGCCCGGCTTCGACCCCGAAGCCGCCGACCTTGCGGTCGCGGTGCCGGACTGCAGCGCCGTGGGCGAGTATCTCGTGTTGAAAAACCTGCTCCGAGACGTGAGAATTGCCCGCAATTGAGGCCGGCGCGATGCGCGTCTCGGGGAGGTCTTGCATAGATGCGGATGCTGCGAAGGGCGATCGCGGCCCTTCTCTGTCTTGTCGCGCCGCTGGCGGCGACGGCCGAGGACGTAACGCTCACGTCGCGCGACGGTGCGATCGAGATCAGCGGCACGCTGCGCGGATTTGACGGCGAGTTCTACAGGGTCGAGACGCCCTACGGCATTCTGACCGTCGACGGCGAGGCGGTGGTCTGCACCGGTCCCGCCTGCCCCGAGATCGGGGCCTGGGTGCCCGAGATCGTCCTGAGCGGCTCGCCGGCGCTGGCACGGACACTTGTTCCCGACCTCATCACGACCTTTGCCGCCCGGCGCGGCTGGGTCGCGGAAATAGAGGTCCGCTCGGCCACCGAAACGGCGTTTGTCCTGCGACCGGCCCGAAACTCGAAGCCGGTCGCCCGCTTCACGATCGTGTCCGCGACCAGCCGCGACGGCCTCGACGCCATTCTCGAGGGACGGGCCGACATGGCGATGACGGTTCGCGCCGTCCAGGTGGACGAGGCGGCCAGAGCCCGCAAGCTTGGGCTCGGACGGCTCGACACACCGGAGCTCACACGGGTCGTCGCGCTGGACGCGCTCGTTGCCGCCAGCGCCCCGCAAAACCCGATCGGCAGGATCTCGGCCCCGGATCTGGCGGGCATCCTGTCCGGAGAGATCGACAACTGGCGCGCGCTCGGCTGGGTCGATGCGCCCATCGTCGTCCACCTGCCGACGATCGAAAGCGGCTTCGGAGAAGCCGTCGCGCAGCAGATCGTGGACGCGACCGGGATCACGCTTCGGGGCGACATTCACTGGCACGGCTCGGTGGCCGAACTGGCCGACGCCGTGGCCGCCGATCCGCTGGCTTTCGGTGTCCTTCCCTGGTCACAATCGCTGTCCGCAAGGCCCCTGGCGATCGCCGGCAGTTGCGGCTTTGGGGTGACGGCCTCGGCGGACACGATCCGCACGGCCGACTATCCGCTTGTCACGCCCCTTACGCTGGTTCTGGCGGCCCGCCGGCTTCCCCTTGTCGGACGCGAGTTTCTGGACTTCCTGACAACACCCGCGGCCAGCCAGACCGCGGAACGCGCCGGTTTCGTCGGGCAGGCGCCGGCCGAGATCCCCCTTGCCCGTCAGGGCGAGCGGCTGGCCAACGCGATCGCCGCGGCCGGCCAGGAAATCGGCCTTGACGAACTGAAGCGCCTTGCCGAGGCCATGCGCGGCAGCCGCCGGCTCACCGCCACATTCAGATTCCGCCCGGGCGGCACGGAATTCACCACGCAGTCGGCCGCGAACGTCGAGCTTCTGGCCCGCGATCTCGAAGCCGGCGCCTTCGACGGGCGACGGCTGCGCTTTGTCGGCTTCAGCGATGGCCAGGGGCCCGCCGATGCCAACCGCGAGCTGTCGCGGGCGCGGGCGGCGGCCGTGCGCGACGCGATCCTGGCCGCCGCGCCGGCTGCCGACATGTCGCGCACGCCGATCGAGATCGATGCCTTTGGAGAAGCGCTTCCGATGGCCTGCGACGACACGCCCGACGAGCGCGGAATCAACCGCCGGGTCGAGATCTGGCTTGACCGCGCGGCGGCCTCGGCCGAAGCCGACACCGATCAGAGATAGCCCTCGGCCCGGAAGGAAAGCTCTCGGCTCTTGCCGATCACCAGATGGTCGTGAAGGACGATGCCGAAAGTGTCGCAGGCGTCACGGATCCTGTTCGTCATGTCGATATCGGCCCGTGACGGGGACGGATCCCCGGACGGATGGTTGTGCACCAGAATGAGCGCCGACGCGTTGAGCGCCAGGGCCCGGCGCATCACCTCGCGCGGGTAGACGGGCACGTGGTCGACCGTGCCTTCGCCCTGTGCCTCGTCGGCAAGAAGCCGGTTCTTCCGATCGAGGTAGAGGACACGGAACTGCTCGGTCTCGCGGTGCGACATGGCCGTGTGACAGTAATCCAGAAGGGCCTGCCAAGACGACAGCACCGGGCGGTCGAGAAGACGGGCCCGCGCAAGCCGCCGGGCGGCAGCCTCGAGAAGCTTGAGCACATGGACAACCATCGGGCCGACGCCGCTGACGGCTTGCAAGCGGTCCGGCGGGGCCGTGACGACGCGGTTGAAATCCCCGAACTCGGCCAGAAGGGTCTTGGCCAGGGGCTTCACGTCGCGCTGCGGGATGGCAAGGAACAAGACAAGCTCGAGCAATTCGTAGTCCGGCAGCGCCTCGCCGCCCGCTTCGGCAAAGCGCGCGCGCAGCCTTTCCCGATGGCCAAGGTGATGCGGCCGCTCGCCCGCCGCGCCTTTCGCCCGTGACGCGCGGGCGGGTCCCAGAAGCCCGGGAAGCGCGGCTTCTTCCAATTCGTCCGAACGCCTGGCCATGGACGAAAGATCGGCCCCTCGGGGTTAACGAGGGGTTAACGAAGACCGGGAGGCGACGCGCCCGAGGGGCCTTGGATCAGGCCCAGGTCGGGTGGAACTTTCCGGCGGGTGACAGGGTGAAGATCTCGAACCCGTCGGCCGTCACGCCGATCGAGTGTTCGAACTGCGCCGACAACGACCGATCACGCGTCACCGCCGTCCAGTCATCCGCCAGCACCTTGGTTTCGGGGCGGCCAAGGTTCACCATCGGCTCGATCGTGAAGAACATCCCCTCTTCCAGGACGGGGCCGCTGCCGCGCCGCCCGAAGTGAACGACATTGGGCGGTGCGTGAAAGACGCGGCCGAGGCCATGGCCGCAGAAGTCGCGCACGACGGACATGCGGTGCGCTTCCACGAATTCCTGGATCGCCGCGCCGATGTCGCCGAACGTGTTTCCGGGCCGCACCATCTCGATGCCCTTCATCAACGCATCATGGGTGACCTGGATCAGCCGTTCGGCCTTCCTTGACAGCTTGCCCGCGACATACATGCGCGAGGTATCGCCGTACCAACCGTCCACGATGACGGTCACGTCGATGTTCAGGATATCGCCGTCCTTCAGCTTCTTCTCGCCCGGAATTCCGTGGCAGACGACGTGGTTGACGCTGATGCACGAGGCGTGCTTGTAGCCGCGATAGCCGATGGTCGCCGACGTGGCGCCCTTTTCCTCGACCTTCTGCGTGATGATCCGGTCAAGCTCGGCAGTCGTCACCCCCGGGCGGACATGTTCGCACATCTCGTCCAGGATTTCGGCGGCCACGCGCCCCGCCTTGTGCATGCCCGCGAAAGCGGCGGGTTCGTGAATTCGGATCCCGTCTCGTGTGACGCGTCCGCGGTCGGCTTTTTCCACGGTCATCTCCATCTTCTTGCGCCTTATTTAGGGCGAAGTGTCGTCATGCGCCAGCCCGTCGGACCCCGCCGGACGGACGGGCGCCAACAGGGGAAGCGAACCGCCCAGGCGGATTTCCGTCGTCGAAAGTTCGGTTTCGTGGCACACGACCTCGACGCCTGCGTCCCTTGCCGCCTCGAAGGCCCGGAGATAGGCGGGGTCGATGTCGCCGGCGACGCGGACCGCCCTGCAATCGCTGCGCTGAACGACGAACAGAAGGACCGCCCGCGCTCCGGATCGGGCAACCCGGGCAAGCTCGTCAAGATGGCGCGCGCCGCGTTTCGTCACGCAGTCGGGAAACTCTGCGACGGGCCCCTCGCGCCGCAGATGGACGTTCTTGACCTCGACCCAGGTCCGGCCGCCGCGACCGTCGCAGAGGAGAAAGTCGATGCGGCTCTGGTCCCCAAGGCGAACCTCCCGGCGAATCTCGTCATGGCCCAGAAGCGCAGGAATCCGACCGTCGGCCAGCGCCTCGGCAACGACCCGGTTCGGCACCTGCGTGTCGATCCCCGCGAGGTGGCCGCCGCCAAGCTCGACCAGCCGCCAGCCAAAGGGAAGTTTGCGCCCCTTCCCGCGCGCGGGTTCGAGCCAGACACGCATCCCGGGCCGGTCGAGGCCCGTCATCGCCCCGGGATTGGGGCAGTGGACGGTCACTTCGCGACCGTCGCTTTCAAGCCTGACATCGGCAAGAAAGCGCTTGTAGCGACGCAGAAGCCGCGCGGGGACCAGGGGGCTTTGAAAGCGCATGCGGCGGACCTATACCGGCATCCGTGCCCCGGGCAAGCCCAGAGGGCGCGACCGGCGTGCGAAGAAGGGAGTTGCCCGTGGCCGATGACGCAAGACAGCCGACCGCAGCGATGATCGTGATCGGTGACGAGGTTCTTTCCGGCCGCACCCGCGACGCCAACATGCATCACCTTGCCAAGGCGCTCGACCGGCACGGGATCGCACTGGTCGAAGCCCGCTTCGTCCGCGACGATCCCCGCGCCATCGCCGAGGCCGTCAACGCCCTCCGAGCGCGACACGACCACGTCTTTACCTCGGGCGGCATCGGCCCCACGCATGACGACGTGACGGCGGATGCCGTCGCCGCGGCCTTCGGGGTCCCGATCGGCGTGCGCGAAGATGCGCGCAAGCTTCTGGCGGCCCACTACGCCCGGCGCGGCATGGAGTTCAACGAGGCCCGGCGGCGCATGGCCCGCATTCCCGACGGCGCCGCGCTGATCCCGAACCCCGTCTCGGTCGCCCCGGGGTTCTCGCTTGGCAACGTCCATGTCATGGCCGGCGTTCCGTCCGTCTTCCGGGCCATGCTCGACGAGGTCCTGAATCGCATTGCGGGCGGCCCCCCCACGACAAGCCGCGCGCTTCGCGTGACCCGTCCCGAGGGCGAGGTGGCCGGCCCTGTCGCCAGGCTTCCGGCGCGCCACCCCGAGGTCGCGATCGGTTCATATCCGTTCGACGGCCCCGGCGGCACCGGGACCACCCTTGTCGCAAGGGGCACGGACCCCGCCGCCGTCGAACGCGCTCTGGCCGAGCTTCGCGAAACCTTCCCCGACGGAGAGCTTCTGTGACCACCAGCCCCACGCCGGACCTTGAAACGCTGTTCAGGACGCTGGACGCCACATGGCCGCCGGCCGAAACACGGGATCTCGGGCCTTTCCGCATCCGGTTGGGCAAGGGCGGCGGCAAGCGGGTCTCGGCCGCAACGCTTCAGGCGCCCGATTGCGCCGTTGCAGATATCGAACGCGCCGAACGGGAGATGGAGAGGGCTGGCCAGGCGCCGCTGTTTCAGATCCGCCCCGGCCAGGACGTCCTCGACAAGACCCTCTCGGCCCGGGGCTACGAGCTTCTCGACCCGACCCTTGTTCTCGTCGGAACGGCGTCGCGGGTGGCCGGCCCCGGGGCCGCACCCGTCTCGGCCTTCCGGGTCTGGCCGCCCCTGGCCATCATGCGCGATCTCTGGGCCGAAGGCGGCACAGGGCCGGCCCGCCTCGACGTCATGGCGCGCGTCCAATGTCCGAAATGCGCAATTCTTGGCCGATCGAACGACCGCGCGGCGGGCGTCGCCTTCGTGGCGATTCTCGGCCGTGTCGCGATGCTGCACGCGCTCTATGTCACAAAGGCCCTCAGGGGTGCGGGCACCGCTTCCAACATCTTGCGGGACGCGGCATCGTGGGCGCTAGATCAGGGCGCAACCCATATGGCGACCGTGACAACCGGCGAAAACTTGCCGGCGCAAAACCTGTTCGCTTCCTTGGGCATGCAGGTTGCTGGTAAGTATCACTACCGGGGACGAGGAAGAAACAGCGGAAGCTCAGAGACTTGAAGGACCACGGGCCATCGCGGGCTGACATCGTCGCCCTGGATCTGAAACCGGTCGAACCGCTTCCTGCGGAGACGGCGCGCTATTTCGATCTCTGCCGCGAAAAGATCGGATTCGTGCCCAATGTCCTTCTGGCCTACGCGTTCGATATCGACAAGCTGAACGCGTTCACGGCCATGTACAACGACCTGATGCTTGGCGACAGCGGGCTGTCGAAGCTGGAACGAGAGATGATCGCCGTGGCCGTCTCGGCCGTGAATCGTTGCCATTATTGCCTGATCGCCCACGGTGCCGCGGTGCGCCAGCTGTCGGGCGACCCCGAGCTTGGTGACACATTGGCAACAAACTACCGCATGGCCAGGCTTTCGCCACGCCAGAGGGCAATGCTCGACTTTGCCGTGAAATTGACAGAATCGAGTCACAGCATCGAGGACGAGGATCGGCAGGCGCTGCGGGACCACGGGTTCTCGGACCGCGATATCTGGGACATCGCCGCTGTTGCCGCGTTCTTCAACATGACAAACCGCTTGGCCTCGGCCACGGCGATGCGACCGAACAGCGAATACTACGGGATGGCACGATGATTGACCTGAAGGTGACTTCCCTGGCGGCGGTGACGGCCCTGGCGACAAGCCTTGCCGCGCATGCCGAGACGACGGCGCTCGAGTTTCCGGCGGCACCGACGCTGGTGGCCGAGGAAACGATCGAACGCGCGGCCTTCGCCGTGCCGAACGGCCCCTTCAACGCCGAGACGGGAGACGTCGAGGCGATCACTGCAATCGATGGCATGGCCGTGCGTGCCTGGCGCTTTCCGGCCGGCGGCATGACGACCGGCGCCGTGGCCAGTGATCTGGTGACACAGCTGTCGGGACAGGGCTTCGAGGTTCTTTTCCAGTGCGAAAGCTGGGACTGCGGCGGCTTCGACTTCCGCTATGCCATCGACGTGCTGCCCGAACCCGACATGCACGTCGATCTGGGCGACTTCCAGTTCATCTCGGCCCGTCGCGTCTCGGACGGCAAGCCAGAATACATCTGCCTTGTCGTGTCGCGCGGCGGAGAGTTCGCCTATGTCCAGATGACCCATGTGGGGGGCATTTCCGACACGCCCGCCCCGGCCGTCCTTTCGACCAAATCGGCAACACCGGCCGAGGTTGACGACATTGCCGACGTCTCGGCGCCCGCCAGCGGCGATCTCGCGGCATTGCTCGACACCAAGGGGCGGCTGGTGCTCGAGGACATTCACTTCGCCACCGGCTCGTCCGAGTTGTCCGAGCGGAAGGCGCCCAGCCTGGCGGCGCTTGCCGACTATCTCAGGGCGCACCCCGATCTGCGCGTCGTTCTCGTCGGCCACACCGACGCCGAAGGCTCGCGCGCGGCAAACCTTGCGATCTCGCGTCGGCGGGCGGCGGCGGTGGCCGATGCCCTTGTCGGCGAGTTCGGCGTCCCGGCGGCGCGTATCGCGGCCGAAGGTGCGGGGTATCTGGCCCCGCGCAGCTCGAACCTGACGCCGGAAGGCCGGGCGCTCAATCGCCGCGTCGAGGCCGTCGTCCTGCCCCTCGACTGACCTGCGGACGGCGCGGCCGGCAGGGGTCCCGGGGCCCCGCCGCCGTCACCAGTCGTCGGGCCCCTTGTCCTTGAACGTCTGCACAAGGAAATCGATGAACGCACGCACCTTCGGCTGCGTGTAGCGCCCGGGCGGATAGACCGCAAAGATACCAAGGCGCTCTTCGGGCAGGTCGGGAATGGCCTCTTCCAGAAGCCCCTTCCGCATCGCATCGGCATAGAGGAAGCTTGGCAGATAGGCGATGCCAAGCCCGCTGATGGCAGCGTTGAGCAGCGACTGACCGTCGTTGACCGTCAGCCACCCCGAGGTGCGAACCTGCCGCTTTTCGCCGCTCGGCGCCGTCAGCTTCCACACATTGGTGCTGGCCTGGTTCGAGTAGTGCAGGAGCTTGTGCTCGTTCAGATCGTCGATCCGACGGGGCTTGCCGTATTTCTCGAAATAGCTCGGGGCGCCCACCATGCGCTTCTTCGTCTCGGCCAGCTTTCGCGCGCGCAGGCTCGAATCCTCCAGCTCGCCGATGCGCACGGCCAGATCAAAACCCTCCGAGATCAGTTCGACATAGCGGTTGTTCAGCACCATGTTGACCGTGATCTCGGGGTATTCGCGCAGGAACTCGCCAAGGACCGGTGACAGATGATTGACACCGAAATCGGTGGCGACCGAGATGCGAAGAAGCCCGCTCGGCGCCGACTGCATTGCCGTCACCAGGGCATCGGCCTCGCCGGCATCGTTGAGGACGCGGCGCGCCCGGTCATAGTAGGCAAGCCCGATTTCGGTCGGACTGACCCGCCGCGTGGTCCGGTTGAGAAGTCGCGCACCCAGACGCGCCTCGAGCGATGACACGTGCTTCGACACGGCCGACTTCGAAATGCCCAGCTTCTTGGCGGCGTCGGTGAAGCCGCCTTGATCGACCACGGCGGCGAAGGCCTCCATCTCTGTCAAACGATCCATTCCCGTACCCTCGAACACGTTTCCTCTTTCGAGACGGTATGGCCGGAAATTCAGGCGAGAATGCGGAAACCTCCCGACAATACGTGGGATTAATCGGGCATCGTGCCGGTATCGGAAACGCTCGTCAAAGCGTGGCCGCAAGGCGGGCGCCCTGGCCGATGGCCCGCTTGGCGTCCAGTTCCGCCGCAACGTCGGCACCGCCGATGACGTGATGCGCGATGCCGGCCGCGGCAAGCTGGTCGGCCAGGGTCCGGCAGGAAATCTGTCCCGCGCACAGGATGACGGTATCGGCCGGAATGAGCGTCGGCTTGTCGCGCGTTTCGCCGAACGAGACATGCAGCCCGTCGGCGTCGATACGCTCGTAGTTGACGCCGCCGATCATGCGCACACCCTTGCGCTGAAGCGTCAGGCGATGGATCCACCCGGTCGTCTTGCCAAGCCGGCGCCCCGGCTTTTCGGCCTTCCGCTGCAGAAGCGTCACGTCATGCACGGGTGGGGCCGGATGGCCGCCGGCCGGGTCCAGCCCGCCGCGCGCCTTCTCGGGGTCGACGACGCCCCATTCGGCAAGCCATTCCTCGAGGTCGAGCGCCGGGTGACGCCCCTCGTCGACCAGGAACTCGGCAACGTCGAACCCGATGCCGCCGGCACCGATGATGGCAACGCGGTGCCCGACGGGCCTGTTGCCGGCAAGAACGTCGACGTAGCTGAGGACATTGGGCCCGTCCTGACCCGGGACCCCCGGATCACGAGGGACGACACCGGTCGCCACGATGACCTCGTCGAAGCCGGACAACGCCTCGACCGTCGCCGTGACACCAAGGCGACGGTCAACGCCCGTGCGCTCGAGCATCACGTCGAACCAGGCGACAAGTCCGTCGAATTCCTCCTTGCCGGGAATGCGCCGCGCCATGTTGAGCTGGCCGCCGATCGCCGCGTCACGCTCGAACAGCGTGACGTGGTGCCCGCGTCGGGCCGCCACGATGGCCGCCATGAGGCCGGCCGGACCGGCACCGACCACGGCAACGGTCTTCCGCCGGTCGGCAGGGGTATAGTCGAGTTCGGTCTCGTAGCCCGCCCGCGGGTTCACGAGACAGCTCGAGATCTTGCCTTGGAAGGTGTGGTCAAGACAGGCCTGGTTGCAGGCGATGCAGGGCGCAATCTCTCGGGCGCGGCCCTCGGCCGCCTTCTTCACGAATTCGGGGTCGGCAAGGAACGGCCGCGCCATCGACACCATGTCGGCATAGCCTTCGGCAAGCAGGCGCTCGGCCGTCTCGGGGTTGTTGATCCGGTTCGAGGTGATGACCGGCACCGAAACCTCGCCCATGAGCTTGCGGGTCACCCAGGCGAAGGCCGCGCGCGGCACGCTCGTCGCGATGGTCGGGATGCGGGCCTCGTGCCAGCCGATGCCAGTGTTGATGATGGTTGCGCCGGCCTTCTCCATTTCCCGGGCAAGGCGCACGACCTCGTCCCAGCTCGACCCGTCGGGCACCAGATCGATCATCGAGAGGCGATAGATCACGATGAAATCGTCGCCCACGGCCGCACGCACGCGGCGCATGACTTCGAGGGGAAAGCGCATGCGGTTTTCATAGCTGCCGCCCCAGCGGTCCGTGCGCCGGTTCGTGTGCGTCACGAGAAACTCGTTGATCAGATAGCCTTCCGAGCCCATCACCTCGACGCCGTCATACCCGGCCTCTCGGGCGCGGGCGGCGGTCGTCGCGAAATCGGCGATCTGCTTCTCGATCCCCGCCTCGTCCAGCTCCTTCGGCACGAAGGGCGAGATCGGCGACTTGATGGCCGAAGGCGCAACGCAGTCGGGCCCGTAGGCATAACGGCCGGCGTGCAGGATCTGCATGGCGATCTTGCCGCCGGCGTCGTGGACGGCATCGGTCACCGTGCGGTGATTTGCGACATCCTCGGCCGTGTAAAGACCGGCCGCCCCGGGAAAGACGCCGCCTTCCCGGTTGGGCGCGATGCCCCCCGTCACGATCAGCCCCGCGCCGGCCGCGGCGCGCTCGGCATAGAAGCGGGCCAGGCGGCGATAGTCGCCCGTCTCCTCGAGGTTCGTGTGCATCGACCCCATGAGGACGCGGTTGCGAAGCTGGGTGAAGCCAAGGTCGAGCGGCGCAAGAAGATGTGGATAGTCGGTCATGCTGGCGGCTCCGGCTGCTTTTCGGCGCCAGAATGCGAAACCGGGCACCGGCTGTCACGTCCGACGCGGCGTCACCTTGATGCGGTCTGGGCGGTCTCGAGGCAGTGGCGCCGGAAAGCCCGTTTCAGCATGTCGAGTTCGGCCCGCAGAAGGTCGAGCTCGGCACGGATGTCGTCTTCGAGCGGCTCGCCGACGACGATGGTGAAGGCGCCAAGCTTCTGGCCCTCGCCGTCATGGACAAGAAACGTCTGGACGCCCTGGGACAGAAGTTCGGCCGGGATGGGCACGCGAAGCTCCCAGTGATCGGGCCTTTCGGCGACCGGCGTGACCGTGACGCCCGGAAGCGACCGCTCGAGATGGAAAACCTCGACCTTCGGGGGCGCCCCGGTTCTTGCGACAAGGATGGCCTCGTAGACGCCTGCGCGAATGCGCCGGGGAACGAGTTCAATGTCGGCCATCGCCACTCTCCTTCAGAAACCGGCCCGCGGCCGGCGCGTCAACGTCACATCGCGAAGAAGGACCTGGTTCATTTCGGGCCCTTCGAAGATCAGATCCAGCCACATGCGCTCGACGCGCTTCTCGTTGATGTCGGTATAGGCAAGATCGAAGGCCACCGCCGCCTCGGGGCCGCGGTCGAGCGGGAATTCGAGGACGATCTGCTCGACGTTCGGCCCATGCTGGATGTTGAGGCGGGCAAAGAGCTCGAGCGGCTTTTCTTCCTCGACGACCGTCGTCACCTCGATGATGTGGTCGCGTGTGAGGTTCTCGACGGCCGCCTGCGGCAGATCGATCACAAGCGACAGGAAGGTCCCGTCAAAGCGAAAGACGTCGACCCTGAGCCCGAACGGTGCCAGATCCTCTTCGCGCGTGTTGCGCACCTGGCGAAGTGTGACCTCGGAAATGGCGCAGTCGTGGTAGATGCGCGCCTCGGTCCCGAGGGCGGTCCTGTTCTCGGCCGCGGCCACCCCGCGCGGCGACACCGGCCCGCGCCAGAGTTCGGGGCGGTAGGCCCAGTCCGTGTGCAGCGGCTTGCGAATGGCGTTCGAGCCAATGACGGGCAGCGTCAGCCGCCCTTCGGCCACGTGAAGGAAGCGGTCCACGCGGCGGCGGATCTCTCGCGCACGTCCGCGCAGGACGCGAAGGCGCGGAAGATCCAGCGTCTCGGCACGGGCGGCGGCCCTTGCCCATCGGCGAAGCGCCCGCCTGTGGATCAAGCCCTGCGCGGCCTCCCGGAGACCATCGAACATGTCCGCACTCCTGCCCGATCGCGCCTGACGGCGAAATCATCCTGCCCTTTCGGGTTCAATATACCGGCTGAACCGCGCCAGCCAACCGCCGATCGCCTCCTCAACCGGCGGAGTGCGCCGGAGAGGCCTTCCGGATCCTGAGCGCAAGCCCTTTCAGAATGGTAAGCGCGCGGGTGTCGGCAACGTCTTCGGCCTCGGTCGCGATGACCGCGATCGAGACGATGTGGTTCCCGACGTCGAAATAGGCACGCCACCAGCGGTCGGCGAGCCCGCTTGCCGGTGGGCGGCCGGCTTCCCGCGCAAGGACGTAGAAGATGCCGTCCTCGGCGCGCGTCTCGATCACCTCGACGCCGCTGCCGTCGCCCGACAGCGCAAGCGCGCGCCGCCCGGCCGACGAGGTGAAGAAGGCGTCGAGCGTGTCGATCTCCTCGGCGATTGTCGGAACGCCGGGGCGGCGCGCCCGGACCGCGACCGTCAGGACCACCCGGTCGGCCGGCTGGGGCACGAACACCCGGCCAGTGATCGTCGCGCAGTTGCCAAGAAGCGCGAAGCCGGACGCCCCGTCATTGCGGATCGCGTCGGGGTCCGCGCAGTATCCCCACGGCGTGGGCACGACAACGGCGCCGTCGGCAAAGGCAAGCTTGTAGATGGCCGGCACCGGCGGCGACGAACCGGGCGTGCAGGCGCCAAGCGCGACCAGCGCCATGGCGACCCACCACGGCGCGCGCCTGTGCCGTCCGTCGCGATGTCCGGCCATCGAAAGCGATCGCGCCATTCTGTCCAAGCCCGGGGATCTCCAGCCGCCCCCGCTTAACGCAGGGGGCGCCGCCCCGCAAGCCGATGGGTTCTTGCCAACCTGTCGGGCGGTTCCTAGGGTCGCGCCATGGCAGGTCCAAGACCCCCCGCATTCGACGCCTTCGTGGCCCCGGCGCGCCGGCGGCCGGGGCTCTGGCGCCTCGCGCTCGGGCTGATCGTCGGGTTTCTCGTCTACCTTGGCTTCACCGTGGCCCTTTTGGCGGCGCTGTCGCGTCTCGACCCGGCGCTTGCCACCGAGGTTGCCATGGCAGCGAAGGCACCCGCGACGCCGGCGGCAACGCTCTTTCTCATCCTGAGCTTTGCCGGCATGGCCCTTGGCGCGATCGCCGCGGCGGGTATCCACGGCCGCGGACCGGCAACCCTGTTCGGCCCGCGCACACGCGTTCTTGGCGACTTCCGCCGCGCCGCCGGCACGGTTCTTGCGATCTACTCGCTTTTCGGCCTCGTCGCGCTGGCGTTCTACACGCCCGAGCCGAACCTGCCCCTGGGGATGTGGCTTGTCCTTCTGCCACTTTCGCTTGCCGGCGTCCTTCTGCAGGTCACGGCGGAAGAGATGGTGTTTCGCGGCTATCTCATGCAGCAGCTTGCTGTGCGTTTCCGCTCGCCCGCCATCTGGTTCCTGCTGCCGTCGCTTCTGTTCGGCGCCGGCCACTACGCGCCCGGGACCGGCGCCGCCGGGCTTCTTCCGGTCGCGGCCACCACGGTCTTCGGCCTTGTGGCGGCGGACCTGACACGGATCACGGGAAGCCTTGGCGCCGCGATCGGGTTTCACTTTGCCAACAACGTCTTCGCCCTTCTCCTGGTATCGGTGAAAGGCTCGATCACCGGGCTGTCGCTCTTCGTCACGCCCTTCGCGGTGACCGAGCTGGACGCCGCCTCGCCGATGATCCTGGCTGATATCGCGGGTCTCGGCATCGTCTGGCTTGCGCTGCGGCGGCGATTGCGGCGCTGATTGCATTTCGCGCTGACACGGCATATCTCGGGCCGAAAGGCCGTGCCCGGAGGCATCACGGATGAACTGGATCACGAACTATGTCCGCCCGCGGATAAACTCTCTCTTCTCGCGCCGCGAGGTGCCCGAGAACCTGTGGACCAAGTGCCCCGAATGCGGGACCATGCTGTTCCACCGAGAGCTGGCCGAGAACCTGAACGTGTGTTCGAGCTGCGGCCACCACATGCCGATCAGCCCCCGGGAACGTTTCCGGAATCTTTTCGACGGCGGCATCTTCACCGAGGTCGAGGTGCCGAAACCCGTTGCCGACCCGCTCCAGTTCCGCGACCAGAAGCGCTACCCGGATCGGCTTCGCGCCGCGCAGAAGGCGACCGGAGAGCCCGAGGCGATGCTTGTCGCTGAAGGAGAGATGGGGCGCACCCCCATCGTGGCGGCGGCGCAGGACTTTCGCTTCATGGGCGGATCGATGGGCATGTATGTCGGCAATGCGATCATCTGCGCCGCCGAACGGGCGGTCGAGACGGGACGCCCGTTGATCCTGTTCTCGGCGGCGGGCGGCGCGCGGATGCAGGAAGGCATCCTTGCGCTCATGCAGATGCCCCGCACGACGGTCGCCGTCGAAATGCTGAAAGAGGCGGGGCTGCCCTACATCGTCGTCCTTACCCACCCGACGACCGGGGGCGTCACGGCATCCTATGCCATGCTGGGCGACGTGCAGATCGCCGAGCCCAATGCGCTCATCTGTTTCGCCGGGCCGCGCGTGATCGAGCAGACCATCCGCGAGAAGCTTCCCGAAGGCTTCCAGCGCGCCGAATATCTTCTTGACCACGGCATGCTCGACCGCGTGACCGACCGACGCAAGCTTCGCGACGAGCTCATCACGATCACGCGGATGATGATGAAACTGCCGCCGGCGATCGCGGCCGATCTTCCAGCGCCGGCCGACGAGACCGCCGCGCCCCAGGCGGACGGCGCCGAGTGACGGGCGCGACCTCGGACATCATCCTTCAGCGGATGATGTCGCTGCATCCCAAGATCATCGACCTCACCCTTGACCGGATGTGGCGCCTTCTTGAGCGGCTCGGCCATCCCGAGCGGCGGCTGCCGCCGGTCGTGCATGTCGCGGGGACGAACGGCAAGGGGTCGACCATCGCCATGATCCGGGCCGGGCTCGAAGCCGCAGGCCATCGGGTGCATGTCTACACCTCTCCCCATCTTGTCCGTTTCCACGAGCGGATCCGCCTTGCCGGCGCCCTCATCGACGAAGGGGCGCTGTCGGCCGTCCTCGACGAATGCGAACGCGCAAATGGCGGCGAACCCATCACCTATTTCGAGATCACCACCGCCGCCGCGCTTCTGGCCTTCGCCCGGACGCCCGCAGATTTCACGCTCCTCGAAGTCGGGCTTGGCGGGCGCCTCGACGCCACGAATGTGGTCGCGGCGCCGGCCCTTTCGGTCATCACCCCCGTGTCGGTCGATCATCAGCAGTTCCTGGGCGACACGTTGGCCGAAATCGCCGCCGAGAAGGCGGGCATCCTCAAGCGCGGCGTCCCGGCGGTCATTGCCCGTCAGGATGACGAGGCCATGGACGTCATCGAGCGACGGGCGGCACGGTGCGGCGCGCCGATCCTCGCGCACGGCCAGCACTGGCAGGCGTGGCGCGAGCGGGACCGGCTTGTGTTTCAGGACGAGCGCGGGCTTTTGGATCTGCCCCTTCCCGGGCTTGCCGGCGCGCATCAGATCGACAATGCCGGCACGGCGGTCGCGGCCATGCGCCTGCTGGGCCTTGCGGAAGCGCCGATTGCGGCCGGTATCGCCGGCGCGGAATGGCCCGCGCGGATGCAGCGCCTTCGCCGTGGCCCGCTGATCGAGGCCGCCGGCCCCGGCGCGGAACTGTGGCTCGACGGCGGGCACAACCCGGCCGCGGGGCGGGCGCTGGCCGATGCGCTTGCGGCCCTGCCGCCGCGACCCACCCGTCTTGTGTGCGGGATGCTCAACACGAAGGACACGCGCGGGTTCCTGTCACCGCTTGCCGCCGTCGCCGACGGGCTTTGCGCCGTCTCCATCGACGGCGAGGCGGCAACCCTTCCGGCGGCCGAAACCGCCGCGCGCGCCCGCGAATGCGGCTTTCCGGATGTCACCGAAGCCGCCTCGGTCCTTGCCGCGATCCAAGGGATCCGCGAGGCCGAGCCGGCGGCCCGCATCGTCATCTGCGGCTCGCTCTACCTCGCAGGCAGGGTCCTGGCAGAGAACGGCTAGGCCCCCGCCGGCACCGTTTCCCAGAACGCACCGGTCATCTCGTGCAACCTCGACGCCGTGCGCGCGAAGGCGAAGGACCCCTCGCCTTCGACATAAAGTCGCTCGGGGCGGTCGGCCGCACTGACGGCCAAGGGTATGCGCGCGTCATAAAGGGCATCGACAAGCGTGACGAAGCGGCGCGCCTCGTTGAAATTCGCGCGCGACAGCCGCGGCACGGCATCGATGAAGAAGATGCGGTGCCGCTCGGCCAGGGCAAGGTAGTCGGCCGCACCCAGGGGCCGGCCGCACAGGTCCCAGAAGTCGGACCGGCCGATCCTGTCGACGTGCCGGGACACGCGGATCGTGCGGCCGAGGACATCGATGTCGAGAGGATCGCCATGGCGCCCCGCGACCCTGGTCCAGAGCGCGTCCATGCGCGCGCTGGCCTCTGCCCCAAGCGGCGTGAAATAGGCAGGGTGGCCGCGGTCCGCGGCGCGTCGGTAGTCGTCGCCGCCGTCAAGCTCGAGGACCTCGAGCCGATCGCGCAAAAGCGCGATAAAGGGCAGGAACAGCTGGCGGTTCAGCCCGTCCTTGTACAGCCCTTCGGGCGGGCGGTTCGACGTGGTCACCACGGTGACGCCATCGGCAAGGAGACGCTCGAAGAGGCGCCCGAC
>RFGD01000208.1 GCA_003696705.1 Alphaproteobacteria bacterium
GTGTCGGTCGCCATCAGATGGGCCATGCACCACCCCGACGCAGGCACCGCCTTGAAGCCACCGTAACACCAGCCGCAGTCCAGATAGAGCCCCTCGACCGGCGCCCGGTCGATGATGGGCGACCCGTCGGGCGTCATGTCCATGATCCCGCCCCAGGACCTCAGGACCCGTGCCCGGCCCAGCATCGGCATCATGGCCATGCCCGCCTCCATCACGTGCTCGACCATGGGAAGGTTGCCGCGTTGCGCATAGGACGCATAGGAGTCGAGGTCACCCCCGAACACCAGCCCGCCCTTGTCCGACTGGCTGATGTAGAAGTGCCCCATGCCGAAGGTCACGACATGATCAAGGACAGGTTTCAGCCCTTCCGTCACGAAGGCCTGAAGGATGTGGCTTTCGATCGGCAACTCCAGCCCGGCGAGCCGAGCCACCTGCCCCGACCGGCCGGCTGTCAGAATTCCAACCTTTTCGGCGCGAATTTCGCCGCGGGTCGTGATGACGGATGTCACCTTTCCCGCTTTGGTCTCGATCCCGACGACCTCGCAATTCTGGATGATGTCGACGCCTTGCCGGCTTGCGCCCCGGGCATAGCCCCAGGCGACGGCGTCGTGGCGGGCCGTACCGCCGCGGGGGTGGTAGAGCCCGCCCAGGATCGGGAAGCGCGCGTTCTCGAAGTCGAGTTCCGGCACAAGCGCGCGAAGCCTGTCGCGGTCCAGAAGGATGGCGTCGTCGCCCTGATTGATCATGGCATTGCCGCGGCGGGCAAAGGCGTCGCGCTGACCGTCCGAATGGAAGAGGTTGATGAGGCCCCGCCCCGAATGCATCACATTGTAGTTCAGTTCCTGTTCGAGCCCTTCCCACAGCTTCAGGGACAGCGAGTAGAACTCGGAATTGCCCGGCAGAAAGTAGTTGGCGCGCACGATGGTCGTGTTCCGGCCGATGTTGCCGCCGCCAAGATAGCCCTTTTCGACCACCGCGACGCGCCGGATGCCGTGGTTCCGCGCCAGGTAGTAGGCCGTGGCCAGACCGTGCCCGCCCCCACCGATGATGACGACGTCATAGGCCGGGGCCGGGCTGGCATCTCGCCACACCGGCCGCCACCCGCTGTTGCCGCGAAGCCCCTGCCAGAGGATCTGCCACGCCGAATACCGCATGCACGCTCCTTCCCACCAAGATCACCCTTGCGTGCGGCCAGGGCGGCGGCATTGCGCTCGCCGACGCGAAATCGCCTGTTCGCGACGCGCCGACTACGCACCCAGCTTGCGTGCAACGGGCGGGCTTGCGCAAGAATCTTCGATCAAAGGTTCGGGTTGTAGGGAACCTTTGACGCATAGCGCGGCCGCGACGGGACAAAGTTGTAATAGGTCCTCGCGGCGAAGTTCACGTTGAACAGGGGCTTGTAGGGCAGGAAGCTCTCGACGATCACCAGCGTCTCGCCCACGCCGATCTTGGGAAGTTTCGGCCGGATCGTGTCGATGTCGGCGGACTTGAGCGCATTGTGGCTTCCGGTCGCATAGGACCAGTCGAGACGGTAGTCGTCGGCCGAGATGTCCCACGACACGCTCGACACGCGGATCCAGGAATTGCCGGGGGATTCGTTCAGATACTCGAACAGATCGCCAAGCCCGTCGATATAGCTCGGCCCGATCTCGTAGAGCTGCCGCGTCAGGATGTCCGAGATCGTGTAGGACGCCTTCACCGACTGGTTGTAGGTCTTGAAAGCGTCGAAGAACACGAAGCTTCCCGCGTACCACCATGCCAGAAGCGGCATGATCAGCGCCGCCTCGACCGAGATCGAGGCCCGCGTGGCGCGCAGGAAGTCCAGGATGCGCTCGCGCAGAAGCAGAAAGGCAAGTTTCATGCTGTCCCCTCCGTCCTACTGCGGCTCGTGCACGAAGGCACTGACGGCGACCATTCGGTAGCCCCCCGTCTTGTCCTTCGGCAACTGCAGCCCAAGACCCGTGCCCGGAAAGAACGGGTTCACGACGGCACAGGCCCGAACGAACATCAACTGGTTCGAAAGGCCGGTCTGAAAGTTGTCACCGCGGTTGTCGTAGCTGGTCGTGTCCCCCCGGTCGATGCAGTCGGCGGTCGAGACGGGAAGCTTCCACGTGGCGGTATCCACCGGCGCAAGCTCGACCTTCAGGACCTTCTGACAGTCCTTGATGATGAGCGCATTCTTGCAGACCTCGTCGCGGATCTGGTCATGGCTCGTGGGCTTGCCCGTATGCAGCCTGAGATCGCGCACCGCGATGTCGAGCCCGCGCTCGAGCATGACGTGCCGCGTCATCAGGAACCCCGACTCGAACACCGACAGAAAGAAGGTGATGAAGAACGGGAAGATGATGACGAACTCGACGCTGGCGTTCCCGCCGACCGCGCGCCACATGCGCCGCGCCGCCCGACCTGCCGCCCCGATTGCTTTCGACCCGAACATCAGTGTGTCAGCCTCAACTGGTTGATCGTCTTGGCGATGGCATTGAACGCCTCGGCAATCTCGATGCCCTGGACGTGGTAGAAATGCGCGTCGCTCGAGGCGCATTTGCGCATGGTCTGCGCGTCATAGCTCGAGATCTCGAAGGCGATGGCGAAGACCACGACACCATTGTCCTTGGCCTTCTGGCAGACCGAGGCCAGGCGCGCATCCTTGGTCGACTTCCCGATGGACGTGCGCGGCTTGTAATACCAGTCGTAGTAGTCGCTGGCCCGGCGTGTCATGCCATAGACGTTGTAGTAGGCATGATAGGGCACCGAGACCTTGCTCCAGAGCTCGGGGTAGCTCATCTGATAGGGGTTCTTGCCGTAGGGCTTCGAACTCCACGAGCCATAGAGCGAGTAGAGCCGATCGGGGACCCAGTACATCTTCTTCGACGCCGACCAGATCGAGAAGCGCTTCGAGGCGCTGTCGAAC
>RFGD01000209.1 GCA_003696705.1 Alphaproteobacteria bacterium
CCCGAGAAAATGCTCGTATTCCTCTCGGTCGTTGGTCGCGAAGCCCTGTCGGCGGACCCTTTCGAGCTCGGCAAGGAAGGCCTCGGCCGAGGTGATGGTCCGCTCGGTGAAGGGCTCGAAGTCATAGTCCTTCAGTTTCGCCTGAAGGACCTTCTCGGGCAGAAAGGCCAATAGCGCCTTCCCCGAGGCCGAACAGTGCATGGGCTCGCGCATCCCGGGGTATTGCACCCCCCGATGCGCATGCGGCGCCTCGAGCGCGCGCAGATAGACGACCTCGAGCCCGCTCGGGATCCCGAGGGTCACGTTCGCCTCGAACAGCTCGTAGAGGCGGACCATCTCGTCGAGCGCAATGGCCTGGATGTCGAAGCCGTCATAGGCGTTGCGCACCAGCTCGAACAGCCGCCCCCCAAGGAAATAGACCTTCTTGTCCGGGTCGAACTGGACAAGCCTTTCCTCGACACAGATCGACAGAAGACGGTGGATCGTGCTCTTGTTGAGCCCGCTTTTCTCGACCACCTCGGAAAATCTCAGGGGCTTCTGCGCTTCGCTGATGACGGTCAGAAGGGCCATGACCTTCTGAACGATGGAACTCCTCATCCGTCTGCCCCTCTTGTTTTCCGGGTGCCCCGAACCGTCCGGCCGGCGGCCCCGCCCCGTCGCCCCATCGCGTCGGCTGGCGCATTCAAGCGGGCGGCGCGAGGATTTCCACCCGCGATGCGAAACCGTCGTTTCGTAACATGGAAACGACTTCCCGGCCAGACGGATGCCGGTTTCCGGTCACGGGTCCCCTGGTCGCCCGCGCAATATCGTTTGACCGGAAACATGATCCGGCGTAGTTTTTTATATTGGAAATACTGTTTTGTATTTCGAAACTTGATGACGCTACCCCCCGGAGGGCGCCGTGACCGAAGGACAGGCAAGGGACGAAATCCACTGGACCGTCACGGCGACGCCCGCGCCGGAATGCCGGCAACTCGACGGCCGTGTGGAAGTCGACGCGCTGGTCGTCGGCGGCGGGCTGACGGGCTGTCGGACGGCACTCGGGCTGGCCGAAGCCGGCACCTCGGTGGCGCTTGTGGATGGCGCGCGCATCGGCTGGGGGGCATCGGGGCGCAGCGGCGGCCAGGCCAACCCGATATGGCGCCAGACCCCGGACGAGTTGATCGAGAAGCTGGGCCGCAACCACGGCGAACGCCTTGTCCGGACGACACTGACGGCGGCGCAGGATCTCTTTGCCGACATCGCCCGGTTCGGCATCGACTGCGACGCGGTCCAGAGCGGGTGGCTTCAGGCCGCGCATAGCCGCAAGGCCCGCGACCGGATGCGCCTTCTCGGCCGGGCCTGGGCCGCGGCCGGCATGGAGATCGAGGAGCTTGAGGGTGACGCGTTGCGCAGGGCCAGCGGCTCGTCCGCCTACGGCTTTGCCCTGCGCCATGCCGCCGGTGGACATGTGCAGCCCCTGTCGCTCACGCGCGGCTATGCCCGCGCGGCCATCACGCGCGGCGTTCAGGCGTTCGAAAATGCGCCGATCTCTCGGCTCGAACGGGTGAACGGCAAATGGCATGCCCATGCGCCCGGCGGCGTCATCGTCGCCGAAAACGTCGTCCTGGCGACCAATGCCTACAGCAAGGGGCTCTGGCCCGATCTTCACAAGACCTACTACGGCCTTTTCAGCATCGCCATCGTCACCCGCCCGCTCTCGGAGACGGAACAGCAAGAGATCCTGCCCGGCAAGGTCACGATCTCGGATTCGCGACTGGCGATCTACTTCGCCCGGTACGACCGCGACGGGCGGCTCATCTTCGGCTGCGTGGGGTCCGGCGAACGGGTCGGCCAGCTTGGCGGGTTTCAGCGCTTGAAGCGCGGGCTTCGCACCGTCTTCCCGCAGATCGCCGGCATCGCCATCGAGCGCAAATGGGCGGGCCGGATCGCGGTCACGCCCGAGATGATGCCGCATATGCACGAACCGGCCCCCGGCGTCCTGGCGGGGCTTGGCTACAGCGGGCGCGGCATCGTGATGACCTCGGTCATGGGCCGGGCGCTGGCCGCGCGGCTTCTGGGCACCCCGCCCGGGGATCTGCCCTTCCCGGCGCTGCCGATCCGGCCGATCCCGTTCCACGGGCTGGTGAGCCGCCTCATTCCCCTTGCGGCGCCGGCGATGACGCTGCGCGACCGCCTTGACACGCTGACCGACGGCCTTTGAAGCCGCGCGGA
>RFGD01000210.1 GCA_003696705.1 Alphaproteobacteria bacterium
ATCGTGGGTGCGGAAACCGGTGCCGGTGACGATGTAGAACCGGTCCTCGGCGAGCCGTGCCACGGTCAGGTCGCACTCGATGCCCGCCCGCGAATTGAGGAGCTGGGTGTAGGTGAGTCGCCCCGGCGCGCGCGCGACGCGGTTGGCGCAGACCCATTCGAGCGCCGCGGCGGCATCGCGTCCCGTCACCTCGTATTTGGCGAAGGAGGACTGGTCGAAGAGACCGACCGCCTCGCGCACCGCGCGGTGCTCGGCGCCGACGTGCCTGAACCAGTTGGCGCGGCCCATCGAGGGGATGTCGCGCGGCTCGATCCCGGCCGGAGCGAACCAGTTTGGCCGCTCCCAGCCGAGCTTCTCGCCGAAGACCGCGCCGAGCGCCCTGAGCCGCGGATAGAGCGGCGAGACGATGCGCGGGCGGCCCGATTCATACTCCTGATGCGGCCAGGCGATGGCATAGTGCCGGCCGTAGGCCTCGAGGGTGCGCGCGCAGACCCAGTCGCGGTCGCGATGGAGATCCGAGAAGCGGCGGATGTCGACGACCCAGAGATCCATCGGTGCCTCGCCCGACATCGCCCATTCGGCCAGCACCCAGCCCGCGCCGCCACCCGCCGCGATGCCGAAGGCGTTGAAGCCCGCGCCGACATACATGTTGGGGCACTCGGGCGCGGCGCCGAGGATGAAGTTGCCGTCCGGCGTGAAGCTCTCGGGCCCGTTCACCATCTGCTTGACGCCGGTCTCGGCGAGCGCCGGCACGCGGACGAGCGCCTCGTGCATGTGCTGGGCGAAGTGGTCCCAGTCGTCGTCGAAGAGCTGGAAGGCGAAGTCCTCGGGCACGTCGCCGGTCACCCAGGGGACGGGGTCGGGCTCGTAGCCGCCCATCACCAGCCCGCCGACCTCCTCCTTGAAATAGATGCGCCGGTCGGGGTCGCGCAGCGTCGGGGTATCCGGCGCGAGGCCGGGCACCGGCTCGGTGACGATATACTGGTGCCTGACGGGCTGGAGCGGCACGTTGACGCCCGCCTTCGCCCCGATCTGGCGCGCCCACTGCCCGGCGCAGTTGACGACGATCTCGCAGGCGATGGCGCCGGCGGTGGTCTCGACATGGGTGATGCGGGCGCCCGCCATGCGGAAACCGGTGACGCGCACGCCCTCGTGGATGCGCGCCCCGTGCATCCGCGCGCCCCTGGCGAGCGCCTGGGTGATGTCGGAGGGGCTGGCCTGGCCGTCGGTCGGCAGCCAGCTCGCACCGACGAGGTCGCCGGTGAAGAGGAGTGGCCAGAGGCGCCTGACCTCGTCGGGGCCGATCAGCTCCATCTCCATGCCGAAGCTGCGGGCGGTGGTGGCGAGGCGGCGGTATTCGGTCCAGCGCTCGGGGTTGGTGGCGAGGCGGAGGCAGCCCGTCATCTTCCAGCCGGTCTTCAGCCCGGTCTCGGACTCGAGGCGCCGGTAGAGCTCGACCGAGTACTTGAGCACCTGGGTGATCGAGGCCGAGGAGCGGAGCTGGCCGACGAGGCCGGCGGCGTGCCAGGTCGAGCCCGAGGTGAGGCGGTCGCGCTCGACGAGCACCACGTCGGCGCCGTGGTCGCGGGCGAGGTGGTAGGCGGTCGAGCAGCCCATGATGCCGCCGCCGATGACGACCACCTGTGCATGGGAGGGAAGTGCCATGGGGGCCCTTTCCGGGTTCAGCCGCGCCCGAAGCGCGTGCGCCAGGACTCGAGGGCCGCGTCGAGGGCCGCGAGGTTCTCGTGGGTGTAGGCGACGTAGTCGACCCCGGGCGCGTAGAGGTGGAGCTCGGAGACCATGCTCCACATCGCCTCGCGCAGGAGCGAGGCGCACTGCATGGCGGCATGGGCGCGCAGGAAGTCGCGGTCCGGCGGATGGCCGAGATACTCCCCGATCAGCATCTCGGCCTCCTCGGCGCCCATGCCGGCGTTCGAGGCGGCGCCCGCGAGGTCGAACATCGCCGTGCCGAAGGCGGCGTATTCGAAGTCGATGAGCCAGAGGCGCGTGCCGTCGTCGATGAAGTTCGCCGGCAGGAGGTCGTGGTGGCCGAAGACGATCGGCAGGGGGACCTGGGCGGCCTCCATCTCGTCGGCCAGGGCGAGGAACTCCGGCAGCCGCGGCACCATGCGGCTTCCGCCCTCGCGCAGCGTGCGGGCATAGTCGCGGATCACGTGGAAGACCCAGAAGAGGCGCGCGGGGCCCGAGACGGCGCGCGGCATCTCCTCGTGAAAGCGCCTGAGCAGCCGGGCGATGCGGGGGATGTTCGCGCGCACGTCGTCGGGGCCGAAGGTCAGCCCCTCGATGAAGCGCGAGACGGTGACCCCGGGCGCGGCGTGGACCACCTCGGGCGCGAAGCCCGCCGCGTGGGCGGCGCGGGCCACCATCAGCTCGTGGTCGCGAAAGACGTGGTGGAAGGGGAAGTCGTGGCCGAAGCGCACGACGTAGCGCCCGCTCGGGTCGGTGACGGTGTAGCTCTCGTTCGAGAGCCCGCCCTCGAGGGGCGCGATCTCGACCGGCCCATGCCAGCAGGGGAGCGCGCGGATGCGGTCCTCGGCCCGGGCCTTCGTTTCGGTCATCGCCCCCTCTCCCTCGGCGCCGAGCCGGCGTCCGGTGGCGCCGCTCCGGCCGAAACCGAGGAGCTCGGCGGTGGCGGCGGCACGGCCGTGGCCGACTGTCCGCAGCGGGCGGGCGGGAGTCAATGAAGCCGCGCGGGGGCCCTGGTCCGGGCGGCCCCGGGCGCTCTCCTGCATCGCCGGCGTCGCTGCCCGACGGCGGCGGGATGGTGGCGCCGGCGGGTGTGGGGCGGCAGAGAAAGAAGGCCCGCGGCCGAGGGAGGTCACGACCGCGGGCAGTTGGAGGGAGAGCGCCGGCCCGGGCTCAGGCGGCGCGGCGCACCACGAGGCTGAAGGCGGTCACCTGGCGGTAGCGGTCGTTGGCCGAGATGCGCACGTGGTGCTCGGGGTGCTGGCGGGCGCAGAGCTCGGCCTCGGCGAGGATCGCGTCGACGTCGCGCTGGCCGAAGAGCGGCAGCTTCCACATGTACCAGTAGTCGGTGTTCGCGTTTTCGGGCTCGGTGTGCTCGATGACGCAGTCCCAGCCCTGCTCGGCGCAATAGGCGATCTGCTTGCGGATCTCGTCGTCGGAAAGCTGGGGCAGGTAGCTCAGCGCCTCGAAGCGCTTCGGGGCCGGCCCCGGATAGTCCTGAATGTCAAGCATGTCATTTCCTCCTTGGGAATTCGGGCGACGGGGGCAGGCGCCCCCGCCGGTATCTCAGGCGTTGGCCGTGTCCAGCTTGTCGACCGTGTCGAAGTCGAACTTGATCTCCTTCCAGGTCTCCATGGCGACGGCGAGCTCGGGCGAGTTCTTGGCCGCGCGCGTGAGGATGTCGCGCGCCTCGCGCTCGCGCTGGCGGCCTTCGTTGCGCGCCTGCACGCAGGCCTCGAGCGCGACGCGGTTGGCATGCGCGCCTGCCGCGTTGCCCCAGGGGTGGCCAAGCGTGCCGCCGCCGAACTGCAGGACCGAATCGTCGCCGAAGATCGAGACCAGCGCCGGCATGTGCCAGACGTGGATGCCGCCCGAGGCGACGGGGAACAGCCCCGGCATCGGCCCGAAGTCCTGATCGAAGAAGATGCCGCGCGAGCGGTCTTCCTTGATGTAGCGGTCGCGCATGATGTCGATCCAGCCAAGCGTGGCCGCGCGGTCACCCTCGAGCTTGCCGACGACGGTGCCCGAATGCATGTGGTCGCCGCCCGAAAGGCGCAGCATCTTGGCCAGCACGCGGAAGTGGATGCCGTGGTTCGGGTTGCGGTCAAGGACGGCGTGCAGCGCGCGGTGGATGTGCAAGAGCAAGCCATTGTCGCGGCACCAGTTGGCCAGCGTCGTGTTGGCCGTGAAGCCCGCCGTCAGGAAGTCGTGCATGATGATGCGCGCGCCGAGCGACTTGGCGTATTCCGCCCGCTTGAGCATTTCCTCGACCGTGCCGGCGGTGACGTTCAGATAGTGCCCCTTGCGCTCGCCGGTTTCGGCCTCGGCCTTCTGCACGGCCTCCATGACGAAGTCGAAGCGTTGCTTCCAGCGCATGAAGGGCTGCGAGTTGATGTTCTCGTCATCCTTGGTGAAGTCGAGCCCGCCGCGCAGCGCTTCGTAGACCGCCCGCCCGTAGTTCTTGGCCGAAAGGCCGAGCTTGGGCTTGATCGTGCAGCCGAGAAGCGGACGGCCATACTTGTTGAGGATGTCACGCTCGACGGTGATGCCGTGGGGCGGTCCGCCGCAGGTGAGGACGTAGTGAAGCGGGAAGCGGATGTCCTCGAGCCGCAGGCCGCGGACGGCCTTGAAGCCGAAGACGTTGCCGGCAAGCGAGGTGATGACGTTGACGACCGAGCCTTCCTCGAACAGGTCGATGGGATAGGCGATGAAGGCGTAGAAGGCGTTGTCGTCGCCGGGCACGTCCTCGATCCTGTAGGCGCGGCCCTTGTAATACTCGAGGTCGGTCAGAAGGTCCGTCCAGACCGTCGTCCAGGTGCCGGTCGAGCTTTCTGCCGCGACGGCTGCGGCAGCTTCCTCGCGCGGGACGCCGGGCTGCGGGACCACCTTGAAGCAGGCAAGGATGTCGCTGTCCTTGACCTGATAGTCCGGTTCCCAGTAGGTCTCGCGATATTCCTTGACGCCTGCCTTGTAGGCGCCGGGTTGATTGTGGCCTTGAGTTCCCATTTGGGCCTCCTTCTGGTCCTTTGGGTTGATGAGCGGGGCGCGGTTCCTTGGCCGGGGCGTGCCCCGCTCGCTTCTTGCGGCTCAGAGCGTGCCGCTTGCGTAGCGCTTTGCCATTTCGTCCATCGGGATGGGCTTGATGCGCGAGGCGTGACCGGCCGTGCCGAAGGCTTCGAAGCGGTCGCGACAGACCTTCTCCATCGCTTCCATCGCCGGGATCATGAACTTGCGCGGGTCGAATTCACGCGGCTTTTCGGTCGCGACCTTGCGGAACTGTCCGGTCGCGGCCATGCGCAGGTCGGTGTCGATGTTGACCTTGCGCACGCCCGAGCGGATGCCGCGGACGATCTCCTCGACCGGGACCCCGTAGGTCTGGGGCATCTCGCCGCCGAACTCGTTGATGATGTCCTGCAGCTCCTGCGGCACCGACGACGAGCCGTGCATGACCAGGTGCACGTGCGGGATCTTCGCGTGGATCTCGGCGATGCGGTCGATGGCAAGGATGTCGCCCGTCGGCTTGCGCGAGAACTTGTAGGCGCCGTGGCTCGTGCCGCAGGCGATGGCCAGCGCGTCGACCCGCGTCTTCTCGACGAAGTCCTTGGCCTGGTCGGGATCGGTCAGCAG
>RFGD01000211.1 GCA_003696705.1 Alphaproteobacteria bacterium
CATGATCTTGCAGATCTTCTGGGCGTGCGTCTCGGACAACGAGCCGCCGAACACCGTGAAATCCTGGCTGAAGACATAGACCTTCCGGCCGTTGATCGTGCCCCACCCGGTGACCACGCCATCGCCCGGGATCTTCGTCCGCTCCATGCCGAAGTCGGTGCAGCGATGGGTGACGAACATGTCGAATTCCTCGAACGACCCCTCGTCGAGAAGAACCTCGATCCGCTCGCGCGCCGTCAGCTTGCCCTTGGCATGTTGCGCGGCGATCCGGCGCTCGCCCCCACCAAGGCGGGCATTGGCGCGCCGCTGCTCCAGCTCTTCGAGAACATTCTTCATCGGCCACCTCGAACCATCCGCATGAACGCGCCCGACAATAGGCGCGCGCCGCCCGGGACGAAAGCCAAACATCGCAAATTTGCAAATATCTGCGAACCCCCTGATGAGCAATCGCAAACTTGCAAATCTCCGTCATGTGCGGGACCCGTGTTCGCCTGTGCACAGAAGACCCGTGGACAGCCGGGCCCAACGGGCATAAGCGCAGAACCATGTCCGCTTCCAGCCAAGTGCAATTTCTGAGCCGCGGATCCGCACCGCATGTCGTCACGCTCGTCGCCCTTGCCGGTGTCTCCGCGCTCAGCATGAACGTGTTCCTGCCGTCGCTGCCGTCGATGTCGGCCTATTTCTCGGCCGACTATCGGCTGATGCAGCTGTCGGTGGCGCTGTATCTGGGCGTCAACGCGGCGCTTCAGATCATCGTGGGGCCCATTTCGGATCGCTACGGCCGCCGGCCCGTCATCCTGTGGGCGCTGGTCCTGTTCTGTGTGGCCACGCTTGGCTGCATCATTGCGCCGACGGTCGAGGTGTTCCTTGCCTTTCGCATGACGCAGGCCGTCATCGTCGCCGGCATGGTCCTGTCGCGCGCCGTCATCCGCGACATGGTGCCCGCGGAAGAGGCCGCTTCGATGATCGGCTATGTCACGATGGGCATGTCGCTGGTTCCCATGGCGGGCCCTGTCATCGGCGGCGTTCTGGACGAGGCCTTCGGCTGGCACGCAAGCTTCGTTCTTCTCCTGATCCTCGGCCTCGTGGTCCTCGTCCTTGCCTGGGCCGATCTGGGCGAGACGGCCACGAGCCGCACCACAAGCTTTCGTGCACAGTTCCGCCAGTATCCCGAGCTTCTGGGCTCGCGCCGGTTCTGGGGCTATTGCGCGGCGGCCGCCTTCGCGTCAGGCGCCTTCTTCTCGTATCTCGGCGGCGCCCCCTTCGTCGGGACCGAGGTCTTCGGGCTCAGCGCAGCACGGCTCGGGCTTTACTTCGGCGCGCCGGCCGTGGGCTATGCCCTCGGCAACTATGTCTCGGGACGGTATTCGACGCGGATCGGGATCGACCGCATGATCCTTGCCGGCACCGTCATCAGCACCGCAGGGCTGGCGGCATCGACCCTTCTGACGCTCGTCGGCGCATCATCGGCGGAAAGCTTCTTTGCGTTCGTCACCTTCGTCGGCCTTGGAAACGGCATGGTGCTTCCGAACGCCAACGCGGGCATGCTGTCGGTACGGCCACACCTTGCCGGCACGGCCGCCGGTCTGGGCGGTGCCATCATGATCGGCGGCGGCGCGGCGCTGTCGGCAGTGGCCGGGGCGCTTCTTGGCCCCGACAGCGACGAGCTTCCCCTTCAGCTTCTCATGCTCTCGACCTCTGTCCTGTCGGTCCTGGCCATCGCCTACGTGCGTTCGCGCGCCCGCAAGGTCGCGGCCTGAACGCCAAATGCCGCCTTTCCGAAACGGTTTGCAAATGCTACCAGAAACTTTGCAAATCAGGAGAGCGCCATGGCAGCCCCGAAGCTTTACGCCGGTGCACGGCTTCGAGAGACGCGTCAGCGGCTGGGCCTGACCCAGAAGGCCTTTGCCGAGAAGCTTGGCGTGTCGCTTCCCTACCTCAATCAGATGGAAAACAACAACCGGCCGATCTCGGCCCTTGTGGTTCTGGCACTGGCCAGCGAATTCGGGGTGGATGTCAGCGAACTTGCGGCGGGCGACGGCGACCGGCTGGCCTCGGACATGCGCGAGGCGCTGGCCGATCCCATCTTCACCGAAGCACCGCCCCTTGCCGATCTTCGGCTTGTGGCGTCGAATGCGCCGGCCCTTGCCCGCGCGTTCCTCGAACTCCACCGCGCCTATCGCCAGACGACCGAGCGGCTTGCATCCCTCGACGAGGCGTTGGGCCGCGAAGGCTCGATGCTGCGGCCGTCGCCCTGGGAAGAGGTGCGGGACTTCTTCCACTACTGCGACAACTACGTGGATGCCGTCGACCGCGCGGCCGAGCGCTTTGCCCAGCGGTTGGAGCGGCACGGCGACGACCGCATGGCCGCCGTGGCCGCCGAGCTCGAGGCGCTTGGCGTGCGCCTTCGTGTGCAGGGCGGGCGCGACATCAGGCGCTATGACCCCAAGGCGCGGATTCTGACGCTGGGGGCCAGCACGCCGCTGCCCACACGCATCTTCCAGGCGCTGCATCAGATCGCCCTTCTCACCCAGGCCGAACTTCTGGACGCGACGCTCGATCTTGCCCGCTTCCGCACCGAGGAGTCGCGCCAGATCGCACGTATAGGCCTCGCCAACTACTTCGCGGGCGCCGCCCACATGCCCTATGCCCGCTTCATCGAAGCCGCGACCGAGGCGCGCCACGACCTCGAGATGCTCGCCGACCGCTTCGACGCCTCGATCGAGCAGGTTGCGCACCGTCTTTCGACGCTCCAGCGGCCGGGCGCGAAGGGCGTGCCCTTCTTCTTCGTGCGCGTCGATCAGGCCGGGACCATCACCAAGCGCCACTCGGCCACGCGCCTTCAGTTCGCCCGGTTCGGCGGCGCCTGCCCGCTTTGGAACGTCCATCGCGCGTTCGAGACGCCGGGGCGCTTCCTGCGCCAGCTGGCCGAGACGCCGGACGGCGTTCGCTACTTCTGTCTGGCGCGCGAGGTGTCGAAACCCGGCGGCGGCTTCCGCGCGCCCGTGCGGCGCTTCGCCATCGGCCTTGGCTGCGAGATCCGCCATGCCTCGGCGCTTGTCTATGCCGACGACATGGACCTTTCCAATCCCCGCCTGTTCGAGCCCATCGGCATTTCCTGCAGGATCTGCGACCGGCGCGAGTGCCACCAGCGCTCTGTCCCGCCGCTCGAAAAGCGGCTTCGCGTCGACCCGGCGCGCCGCGGCATCCTGCCTTACGCAGTCGACTGAGCGCGGGCGTTGCCAGGCGGCGGCAAGCGGCCTATCGTCGGTGCAGTCAACAGGGGAAGCCCATGGAACTTGAAGGAAAAAGGGTAATCGCGGCGGATCGTGCCACGGTCTGGAAACGCCTCAACGACCCCGAGACGCTCTGTGCCGCCATTCCGGGCTGCGAAAGCATGTCGGGAACGCCCGAGGATGGCTTCGAGGCGACCGTCAAGCAGAAGATCGGCCCCGTGAAGGCAACCTTCCGCGGCCGTGTCGAACTGCGCGACGTGGTGCCGATGGAAAGCTACCGCCTTGTCGGCGAGGGCAAGGGCGGTGTCGCCGGCTTCGCCAAGGGCGAGGCCGAGGTGCATCTTTCCGATACCGAGGGCGGCACGGAACTTTCCTACGTGGCGAAGGCGCAGGTCGGCGGCAAGCTTGCCCAGCTGGGCAACCGGCTCATCGCCGGCGTGGCGCGGCGACTGTCGGACGAATTCTTCGACCGCTTCCAGGCCGAGGTCGAAAAGACCGGGGACTAGGCCCCGGTCGCATGCCCCCTCAGGGGACCGATCACTTCGCGGATTCTTCGGCCTCGGCCTCTCGGATCATCTTCCAGATCTCGTCCTTGATGCGCAGCCGCTCCTTGCGCAGCCGCTCTTCCTCGAACTGGCCGAGCGGCTCGACGCCCGTCTCGGACTTGTGGATGCGCACCGAAAGTTCGAGATACTCTTCGGCAAGGCGGGCGAAATGCGCGTTTTCCTGCTTCAGCCGGTCGATCGTCTTTGTGTGGGTGGGAAACTCGTCGTCAAGCTGGTGCGGACGATGCGACATGTCCCGGTCCTCCTGTTCTGCGGATCCCTGTCGGTCACGTGACTACGGCCATGAACGTGGGGCCGCCTTGACACCGATCAAGCCCCGCCGGCCGGGCTCGGCCTGCCCGTCCGCCTTCAGCGCTGCGCCTCGCGCCAGCGGGGGTGGATCCACGGCCTTGCGTTCTCGGGCGGCAGGCGGCGCCCCAGAATGTGGTCCGCGGCCTTTTCGCCGACCATGATCGAAGGGGCGTTGAGGTTGCCGTTGGTGATGCGCGGAAAGATCGAGCTGTCCGCCACGCGAAGCCCGTCGACGCCGATGACCCGGCAGTCGGGATCGACCACGGCCATTGGGTCATCCGGCCGCCCCATCCGCGCCGTGCCACAGGGGTGAAACGCGCTTTCGGCGTGGGCGCGGATGAAGGCGTCGATCTCGTCGTCGGTCCGGACGTCGTCGCCCGGCTGGATCTCGTGCCGGACGAAAGGGGCGAAGGCAGGTTGGGCAAAGATCTCTCGGGTCAGGCGGATGCAGGTCCGGAATTCGGTCCAGTCGTCGGGGTGGGACATGTAGTTGAAGCGGATCGACGGCGCGGTCCGCGGATCGGCCGAAGCGAGGCGCACCCGCCCGCGGGACTTCGAGCGCATGGGGCCGACATGCGCCTGGAACCCGTGGCCCTCGGCCGCCGCGCGCCCGTCGTAGCGAACGGCGATGGGCAGGAAATGATACTGGATGTCGGGATATTCGACGCCCGCCGCCGAGCGGATGAAGGCCGCGCTCTCGAAATGGTTCGACGTGCCAAGGCCGCGGCGCAGGAACAGCCACTGCGCCCCGATCAGCGCCTTGCCCAGAAGGTTCCAGTAGCGATAGAGCGTCACGGGCTGTTTCGCGGCATACTGGACATAGACCTCGAGGTGGTCCTGAAGGTTCTCGCCGACGCCGGGCCGGTCGCACACGACCTCGATGCCATGTTCGGCCAGATGCCGCCCCGGCCCGATCCCCGACAGCATGAGAAGCTTCGGCGTGTTGATCGAAGAGGCGGCCAGTATCACCTCGCGGCGGGCGTGGATGTGCTCGACCCGGCCGCGGCGCTCGACCTCGACGGCGCGGGCGCGCCCCTCGGAAATGACGACCCGGCGGGCAAGCCCCCGCACCAGGGTGCAGTTCGGCCGCGCCAGCGCGGGCTTCAGATAGGCATTCGCCGCCGACCAGCGGCGCCCCCGCCAGACGGTCATTTCCATCGGCCCGAAGCCCTCCTGCTTCTCGCCGTTGTAATCGTCCGTCGTCTCGTAGCCCGCCTGCCGTCCCGCCTCGACGAAGGCGTGGTAGAGCGGGTTTCGCCGCGGCCCGCGCGTCACGTGCAGGGGGCCGTCGGTGCCCCGCCAGGCCGGGTCGCCGCCATGGCCGCCGTCGTGCCAGGTTTCCATTCGCTTGAAGTAAGGCAGGACATCGGCAAACGCCCATCCCGCGGCGCCTGCCTCGGCCCAGTGGTCGAAGTCGCGAGCGTGGCCGCGGACGTAGACCATGCCATTGATCGACGAGGAGCCGCCGATCACCTTGCCGCGCGGGCAGACAAGGCGGCGGTTGTCGAGGTGGGGCTCGGGCTCGGTCCGGTAGCCCCAGTCGTAGAGGCGCATGTTCATCGGGTAGCTGAGCGCGGCCGGCATCTGGATGAACGGCCCGATGTCCGAGCCGCCATATTCGATGACGATGACGCTGTAGCGACCGTCCTCGCTCAGCCTGTAGGCAAGGGCGGACCCGGCCGAGCCCGACCCGACAATGACGTAATCCGCTTCCATGACGCGAAATCCCGCTTGCAGCGAAAGGTGGTGCCGGACGTGCCCGGCCTCAGTAGGGCGCTTCGACCGCGCCCGTCGCGACGTAGACCGACTTGAGTTCCGAATAGTGCTCGATCGCGGCGCGGCCGTTTTCCCGGCCGACGCCCGAAAGCCGGGAGCCGCCGAAGGGCATTTCGACCGGGGTGAGGTTGTAGGTATTGATCCAGCACGTCCCCGCCCGCAGCCGGCCGATCACGCGATGCGCTCGGGCCAGATCGCGCGTGAAGACGCCCGCGGACAGCCCGAAATCCGTGCCGTTCGCCCGCTGGACGACTTCGTCCTCGTCCTCGAAGTCGAGAACGCACATGACGGGGCCGAAGATCTCTTCCCGGGCGATGGTCATCGTATCGGTCACATCGGCAAAGACCGTGGGCTCGACATACCAGCCGGGCAGTTCCGCCGCCTTGCCGCCCGTGACAAGCCGCGCGCCCTCGTCGAGCCCCTTCCAGACATAGGCCATCACCTTCTCGAACTGCGCCTCCGAGACGAGCGGGCCCATCTGCGTGCGCTCGTCGAGCGGGTCGCCGATGCGGATGCGGCGCGTGCGTTCGGCAAGCCGGTGAAGGAATTCGTCGCGGATGCGGCGGTGCACGAAGACCCGCGTGCCGTTCGAACAGACCTGCCCGGCCGAGTAGAAGTTGCCAAGCATCGCGCCACCCACCGCGCTGTCGAGATCGGCGTCGTCGAAGACGATCAGCGGCGACTTGCCGCCAAGTTCCATCGTCACGTGGCGGATACCCTCGGCGGCGGCGGCATAGACGCGGCGGCCCGTCTCGACCGAGCCGGTGAGCGACACCTTGGCCACCCGGGGGTCGGTCACAAGCGCCTGGCCCACGCCGCCCCGGCCCTGGACGACGTTGAAGAGGCCGGCCGGCGCGCCCGCCTCGACCAGGATCGCGGCCAGTTTCAGCGCGCCGAGCGGCGTCACCTCGGACGGCTTGAAGACCATCGCATTGCCGCAGGCCAGCGCCGGCGCCGCCTTCCAGCAGGCGATCTGGGTCGGATAGTTCCACGCCCCGATCCCCACACAGACGCCAAGGGGCTCGCGGCGCGTGTAGAAGAAATCCGCGCCAAGCTGGACATGCTCGCCCCCAAGCGACGCGGCGATGCCCCCGAAATATTCGAGCGCATCCGCGCCGCTTGCCGCGTCGGCGACAAGGGTTTCCTGCAGGGGCTTGCCGGTGTCGACGGTTTCGAGTTCGGAAAGCTCGCGGTTGCGTTCGCGAATGATGTCGGCGGCGCGGCGCAGGACCCTGCCCCTTTCGGCCCCGGTCAGGGCCGCCCACTCGCGCTGGGCCCGCTCGGCCGAGGAAAGCGCGCGCTCGATGACCTCGGCCGTGGCTTCATGGACGCGCGCGACGGGCTTCGTGGTTGCGGGGTAGATGACATCGATCGGCGCGCCGCCCGTATCCTCGAGCGGGGCACCGTCGACGAAGTGACTGGCGGGGGGGCGCACGTCGGGAACCACTGTCGTTTCCTTCACGGTTCGGGGCCTCTTCATTCGCCGCGCGGAAAGCGCTGGCGCTCTTCCAGGTCGTTGAGGTCGAGATGGTTGCGCATGTAGCGCTCGGATGCCTTCTGAAGGGGCTGGAAATCCCACGGGTAGTAGGCGCCGTTTCGCAAGGCCTCGTAGACCACGAGCCGGCGCGCCTGGCTCTCGCGCACGGCCGCGTCAAAGGCGGCGATGTCCCACCGGGCGGCAACGGTTTCGCGCATCGCGGCCAGCGTCCCGGCATGGGCGGGATCGTCGGCGAGGTTTCGCCTTTCGTCGGGATCGGCGGCAAGGTCGAAAAGCTGATCGGGGTCGGCCGGCGTGTGGACGAACTTCCAGCGCCCTTCGCGCACCGCCACCATCGGCGCGACCGAACCTTCCGCCGCATATTCCATGAAGACGGGCGCCCCGCGTGCCGCGCCCGCGGCGACCGGCAGAAGGCTCTGACCATCGGTCCAGGGACGCACGGTCCCTAGGTCGACGCCGGCCATCTCGGCAAGGGTCGGCAGGACGTCCATGGTCGAAACGGGGGTGTCGATCCGCGCGGGCGACAGCTCGGGCGCGGCGATCATGAGGGGCACGCGCGACGAGCCCTCGTAGAAGCTCATCTTGAACCACAACCCCCGCTCGCCCAGCATGTCGCCGTGATCGGACACGAACAGGATGACGGCGTCCTGACGGGTCGCCTCGAGGATCGCCAGAATCTCGCCGATCTTGTCGTCGATGTAGGAGATGTTGGCGAAATAGCCCTGGCGGGCTCGGCGGACATCGCGGTCCGTGATCTCGAAACGGCGCCAGTCGCAAGCCTCGAGAAGCCTTCGCGAATGCGGGTCCTGCGCCTCCCACCCCGGATCGGGCACGCGCGGTTCGAGCGCTTCGCAATCCTCGTAGAGGTCCCAGTAGCGCCGCCTTGCCACGTAGGGATCGTGCGGATGGGTGAAGCTGACCGTCAGGCACCACGGCCGCGGGTCATGGCCCCGGGCCAGGTCGTAAAGACGCTGGCCGGCGTGAAAGGCCACCTCGTCATCGTATTCGAGCTGGTTCGTGATCTCGGCGACGCCGGCGCCGGTGACCGAGCCCAGGTTGTGATACCACCAGTCGATGCGCTGGTCGGGATGACGCCAGTCGGGCGTCCAGCCGAAGTCGGCGGGGTAGATGTCGGTGGTGAGCCGCTCCTCGAAGCCGTGAAGCTGATCGGGTCCGACGAAGTGCATCTTGCCCGAAAGAACCGTGTGCCAGCCGGCGCGGCGAAGGTGATGGGCGAAGGTCGGAATGTCGGACGCGAACTCGGCCGCGTTGTCGTAGACGCGCGTGCGGGACGGCAGCTGGCCGGCCATGAAGCTCGCCCGCCCCGGCGCGCAGAGCGGCGAGGCCGTGTAGGCGTTCGCGAAGCGGACCGAACGCGCGGCCAGCCGGCGCAGGTTCGGACAGTGCAGCCACTCGGCCGGCCCGTCGGGGAACAGCGTCCCGTTCAGCTGATCGACCATGAAGATCAGGAAGTTCGGCCCTGTCGTCATCGCCCACCCCCTGCCAGAAGAAGATCGAGATGCCCCTCGACCAGCTGAACCGCCTCGGCGGGGCGGGCCGGCCGCTCGCGCAGGGCGTGGCGCAAGTAGACGCCGTCGATGAGCGCCGCGATGGCCTCGGCCGCTTCGCCGGCCCTGTCGCCCACCAGGGGACGCAGCGCGTGAACGAGGTTCGAGTGCAACCGGCGCTGATAGACGCGCAAGAGCCGCGCCGCCTCGGGCGAGCATTCGGCGTGCACATAGAAATTCAGCCAGGCCGAGATCACATGCGGATGAAAGTTCCCGGCCTCGAAACTGGCCCGGATGATGGCGCGCACGCGCTCTTCCGGGGTGCGCGCCGTGGCAAGCGCACCGCGAACGGCGGCGCCGAAGACCGTCAGGATGTGGCGCATGCTGGCAAGGAAGATGTCCTCTTTCCCGCCGAAATAGTGATGGGCAAGCGCCGAGGACATGCCGGCGCGACGCGCAATGCGCGCCACCGTCACGTCAAGAGAACCCGATCGGCCGACCTCCTCGATCGTCGCTTTCACCAGCGCCCGTCTTCGGATAGGTTCCATCCCGACTTTTGGCAACGGCGGGGCCCCTTTTCTTGCTTGCCCCACCGAGGCTAATGGTTGTTAATTGACTCGTCAATCAATAACAGGGAGACCAACATGTTCCGTTCCATCCTCACTGCCGCCGCCGTGGCGCTTGGCCTGGCGGGCCCGGCCGCAGCTGCCGACGAGCAGTGCGAGAAAGTCGTCTTCTCGGACGTCGGCTGGACCGACATCACCGCAACGACAGCCGCCACGACCGTGGTGCTCGAAGCGCTGGGCTATGACACGGACGTCAAGGTCCTGTCGGTGCCGGTCACCTACACGTCCCTGGCCCAGGGCGACGTCGACGTGTTCCTTGGCAACTGGATGCCGACGATGGAGGCCGACATCGCCCCCTATCGCGACGCCGGCACGGTCGAGGTCGTGGGCGTGAACCTCGAAGGCGCGAAATACACGCTGGCGACCAACAAGTATGGCGCCGAGCTTGGCATCCACGACTTCGCCGACATCGCCGCCCACCGCGACGAGCTTGACGGCAAGATCTATGGCATCGAGCCCGGCAATGACGGCAACCGCCTCATCATGGACATGATCGAGCAGAACGCCTTCGGCCTGAAGGGTTTCGAGGTCGTCGAAAGCTCGGAACAGGGCATGCTGGCGCAGGTCGACCGGGCGACGCGCAAGGGCGAGCCCATCGTCTTCCTGGCGTGGGAGCCCCACCCGATGAACGCGAACTTCGAGATCACCTACCTTTCGGGCGGGGACGACTGGTTCGGGCCGAACTACGGCGGCGCGACGGTCTACACGAATGTCCGCAAGGGCCTTCTTGAAGAGTGTCCGAACCTGGGCCGGTTCCTGAAGAACCTGCGCTTCACGCTAGCCATGGAGAACGAGATCATGGGCGCCATCCTTGACGACGGGGAAGAGCCGCAGAAGGCCGCCACGGCCTGGCTCAAGGCCCACCCGGAGGTGCTCGAAGGCTGGCTCGACGGCGTGACGACGCGCGATGGCGGCGACGCCATGGCGGCGGTCAAGGCCGCGCTGGGTCTTTGATCCGGCAATGAAGGAGACGCGGCCGCCGGCGGGGTGCCGGCGGCCGCCATCAGGCGCACGAGCGAAAGACGCGACGATCCGATGGACTGGCTGACCGAATACAAGATCCCCGTCGGCAAGACGGCCAAGGCCGTCTTCGACTGGCTGCAGGACAATCTGACATGGTTCTTCGACGGGCTGGCGGGGGCGCTCGACGCGCTGATCGCCGCCATCCTCTGGGTGTTTCAGACGCCGCACCCGCTCGTCGTCGTCGCCGTTTTCGTCGCCATCACCTGGGCGATCCAGCGAAACTGGAAAACCCCCCTTCTTGCACTGGCGGGCCTTCTGTTCATCCTGAACCAGGGATACTGGGAAGAGACGACGGAAAGCCTCACCCTGGTGCTGTCGTCCTGCGTGGTCTGCATGGGGCTTGGCGTGCCGATCGGCATTGCCGCCGCCCACCGCCCGCGCCTTCACGCGACGCTGGCACCCGTCCTTGACCTCATGCAGACGCTGCCGACCTTCGTCTACCTCATCCCGGCCATCGTCTTCTTCGGGATCGGGATGGTCCCGGGCCTTATCGCCACCGTCATCTTCGTGCTGCCGGCGCCCATCCGGCTGACGCATCTGGGCGTGTCCTCGACACCCAAGCCGCTTCTCGAGGCGGCCGAGGCCTTCGGCGCCACGCCGCGCCAGACGCTCTGGAAGGTCGAACTTCCCTACGCCCTGCCGCAGATCATGACCGGGCTCAACCAGACGATCATGCTGTCGCTTTCGATGGTCGTCATCGCCGCGCTGGTCGGTGCCGACGGGCTTGGCGTGCCGGTCGTGCGGGCGCTCAACCAGGTCAACACGGCGCTCGGTTTCGAAAGCGGTTTCATCATCGTGGTCGTTGCCATCCTTCTTGATCGGATCCTTCGTGTGGAGCGCAGGAAATGAAGAACGCACGGGCGACGGCGGTCGCGTTCGACAACGTCTCGATCGTCTTCGGCAATCGGCCCGCGTCGGCCCTGCCCCTCATGGACGAGGGGCTCGACCGGGACGCGGTGAAGGAACGGACGGGGCAGATCCTGGGCGTCCACGACTGCACCCTTGACGTGGCCGAGGGCGAGATCCTGGTCCTCATGGGCCTTTCGGGTTCGGGCAAGTCGACGCTTCTGCGGGCGGTCAACGGGCTCAACCCCGTGGTTCGGGGCGCGGTGCGGGTGAACGACGGCGACGGCATGGTCGACGTCACCCACGCCGACGGCGCCACGCTCCGCCGCCTTCGCCTGACGCGCATCGCGATGGTCTTCCAGCAGTTCGGCCTGTTGCCATGGCGGACGGTGGCCGAAAACGTCGGCCTGGGGCTCGAACTTGGCGGGGTCCCCCGCGCCGAACGGGCCCGGCGCGTTGCCGCCCAGCTGGAACTGGTCGGCCTGTCGGACTGGGCCAGTGCCCGCGTGGCCGAGCTTTCGGGCGGCATGCAGCAGCGCGTCGGTCTGGCCCGGGCCTTCGCGACCGAAGCGCCCATCCTTCTGATGGACGAGCCGTTCTCGGCGCTCGACCCCCTGATCCGCACGCGACTTCAGGACGAGTTGGTGTCGCTTCAGGAACGGCTTCGGCGCACGATCATCTTCGTCAGCCACGACCTGGACGAGGCGTTCAAGCTGGGCGATCGCATCGCCATCATGGAGGGCGGCCGCATCGTCCAGTGCGGAACGCCGCAGGACATCTTCTCGGCCCCGGCGAACGACTACGTTGCCGACTTCGTCCAGCACATGAACCCGCTTGGCGTCCTCACCGCGCGCGACCTGATGGAGCCGGCCCCGGCGTCGGTCGAGACATCGGCAGAGGTAGCCCCCGACGTGCGCATCCTTTCGGTCATGGAGGTCGTGCGCGGCTCGGAACGCCCCATCGCGGTCGTCGAGGACGGGCACCGCATCGGCCTCATCACGCGCGAACGCATCATCGAGAAGCTTCTCGACCCCCGCGCCTGACGAGCTCAGACCTTGGTGGCGACGTGAACGGGGGTCAGGGCGCGGCGGCGCAGCTTCGCCTCGCGCCATGCGATGAAGCTGACCGCGGCCATGATGAGCGCGCCGCCCGCGATGACCCATCCGTCCACCGGTTCGCCGAAGACGAGCACGCCCAGAAGCGTCGCCCAGACCAGTTGCAGGAAGGCCACCGGCTGCGTCACGGCGACCGGGGCGGCCCTGAAGGCCAGCGTCATGGTATAATGCCCCGCCGTCGCAAAGGCGGCGACGAGGAAAAGCCAGAACAACTCGGCCGGCGTCGGCGGCACCCAGACCATCGCCGCGAAGGGCGCAAGCCCTATGGTCACGGTCACCGAAAGCATGCCGACGATCACCGTCGGGCTGACCAGGTCGGACATGCGCTTGGCGATGAGATAGGAGGCGGCGAACATCAATGCCGTGCCCAGCATGGCCAGATGCCCCGGCGAGATCTCTCGGAAACCGGGCCGCAGGATGAGAAGCGCCCCCACCAGCGCCGCCGCGACCGCGGCCAGCCTGCGGAAGGCAAGCCGCTCGCCCAGGAACAGGGCAGCGCCAAGGGTCACATAGACGGGCGACAGATAGTTCATTGCCGTCACCTCGGCGATCGGGATCTGGGTCATGGCATAGAACCACAGCATGACGCCGAGCGTATGGGCGACGCCGCGCAGCGTGAAATAGCCAAGCGCCCTCCGGTCGAGCCCGGCCGACAGCATCGGCCGGATCATCGGTGCCAGGAAGACCAGCCCCAGGACGTAACGCAGGAAGGCCGATTCGGCGGCCGGCAGGCGGGGCCCGACATGTTTGACCAGCGCCGTCACGGCGACGAAGTTGAGCCCCGTCACCACCATCCAGAACACGCCCCAGAGGGGGCGCGAGGGGGCCTCGGCGGCGGCGGTCCGGGTGGCGGTCGTCATGGCGCCACCTGACACGAGAGCGGCGGGCCGCGCAAGGCTCGCGGCCTCAGGCCAGCTCGGCGACAAGCTGGCCGGCGATGCTCCACATCAACGCGGCGACGCCGACGTCCAGGATCCTCCAGGCGACCGGCCGCACGAAGATCGGCGTCAGAAGGCGCGCGCCGAAGCCCAGCGCCATGAAGAACACGAACGAGGCCAGCGCCGCCCCGACCCCGAAGGCCGCGCGCCCCTCGCCATAGCCCTGGGCGATCGAGCCGAGAAGGACGAGCGTGTCGAGATAGACGTGCGGATTGCCCCAGGTCAGCGCCAGACAGCTGAGGAGGACCGGCCAGAGCGGCCGCTTCTGCGCCTGTTCGACGGCAAGCGCCTCGCCGCCCAGCCAGGCCGCGCGCAAGCGAAGCGCGCCGTAGACCACCAGAAAGGCCGCGCCGCCCAGCCCCACGACCGTGACGATCGACGGGAAACGGTCGACGAGCTCGCCGATGCCAAGGACGCCCGCGGCGATCAGGATTGCGTCCGATCCGGCACAGGCCAGGACGATCGGCAGGACATGCTCTCGCTTCAGGCCCTGACGAAGGACGAAGGCGTTCTGCGCCCCGATCGCCGCAATGAGACTGATCGATACGACAAACCCGGAAAGGAACGCCGATCCCATGCTGACCTCCGTGTCGTGTGGACGCCTTTCCCTAGACAAGTCGGGGTGATGCAGGCAAATTAATTTTTCTCGTGCAAGTGAAGTTTTTCTTATGCTCGACTATCCCGCCCTTGCCGCCCTTGCCGCCGTCGTGCGATGCGGCAGCTTCGATGACGCGGCCGCGCGCCTTGGTGTGACGCCGTCAGCGGTGTCGCAGCGCATTCGCAATCTGGAAGAACGGATCGGCACCGTGCTGGTGATCCGCACGCATCCGGTCACGGCGACGGACGCCGGCCGGCGGCTCGTCCGCCACTTCGAGGATGTGGCCCTGCTCGAGGCCGAGCTTGCCGCCGACCTCGACGAGACCGTGCCGACCAACCCGGCGACGGTGCGCATCGCGCTCAACGCCGACAGTCTGGCCACCTGGTTCCTGGCCGCGCTTGCCGACGTCAAGGGGCTGTCGTTCGAGCTTGTCGTCGACGACCAGGACCACGCGGCGGAATGGCTCGCCCGTGGCGACGTGATGGCGGCGGTCGCGGCTTCGGCCCGGCCCGTGCGCGGATGCAGCGCCGAGGCCCTGGGTGTCCTGCGCTACGTGGCGACCGCCAGCCCCGGGTTTCGCGCCCGCTGGTTCGGCGACGGCGTCACGGCCGAAGCCCTTGCCCGTGCCCCTGCCCTTCGCTTCAACGAGAAGGATGCGCTTCAGCATGTCTGGGCCATGCGCGAGGTCGGGCGGCGCGTCGCCCTGTCGACGCACCGCATCCCCTCTTCGCACGGCTTCGTCGAGGCGGCCCGGCGGGGGCTCGGCTGGGGGATGAACCCCGAACTGCTGGTGCGCGACGACATCGCATCCGGTCGTCTGGTTGCGATCGGGCAGACGCCGGCCCTGGACGTGCCGCTCTACTGGCACACGAGCAACCGCGTTGCGAAGGGACTGATCGCGCTGACCCGAGCCGTCAGGAACGCAGCGGGCGCCGCGTTGGCCGCGACGCCCGAAGCTTCGTCCCCGA
>RFGD01000212.1 GCA_003696705.1 Alphaproteobacteria bacterium
CAGTCTTGATCGAAGCAACGCCGCAGCCTTGATACTCGATGACCCAGCCGTTCTGGCTGAGCCGTTCCCAGCGGCGGAGATGAGCCAAAAGCCGGCTTGGGATCTGGATATTGGGCGCACGTTTCTTGGTTTCCCGGCTTCCGGCTGCCTTTCGATAGAGCAGACCCCTTGCCGTATCCACATAGCCACCCGTCGAGTGCCTGTGGAACTTGAGCTTCAGGATCACGGATTTTCGTGAACCGGTATAGAGCGCGATCAGGATGAATCGCGCCAAATGGCGTGTCTTCGGATCGCTCCGGGCCACCTTGATAAGTTTCGCCGCTTCCGATCGCGTAAGCCACACGTCCTTAGGCGCCGGCTTCGGCGGCATCCAGAGTTTGTTTTTGGCAATCCCCGCCGGCAAGGCATAGTTGAGTGCCGCGCGGAGGCACCCCAGCTCGCGGCGCAGTGTGCCCGGCGCCTTGGCCCGATCCTTGCAGTAGGCACGACACTTCGCGGCGTCGATTTCGCTGACAGGGAGGTCGCCCCACCACTTGTCCAGGGCCTCGATTGCATACCCTATGCGTGCGGAATCCTCGGCCGCGGCCGCCGGACCCTCTCCATATTGTACCAGTGCTTCTGCAACCGTCAGTTCGTTCGGGTCGTCCCTTTTCCGATCCCGAATCTTTCGGTTCAGGTAGAGCCGGAGTTCCGCCTCAGCTTCTTCGCGATCGACTGTGCCGGTCGAATATTCGTGTTGGCCGTCTCTGATGACTTAGACGGCCTTGCGGTTGCCTTTGGCCTTGCGGAAGTAGAGTCGAGGTCCTTTGGCGCGACGCGGCATCGTTTAATGAGCTCCTTCACGTCTGAGCGCAGGATCCGCCGAGCCGACCCAATCACGACGGTATAGCCGAGGCGATCAGCAGCTTCTTCGAGTGCGGTTCTCGGCACACCGAGTTCTTTGGCGAGGTCAGAGAACTTCACGAGTTCAGTCATGGGCGGTGTTGGCTCCTGCGGCTTAAACTTGGTTGCTTTCCCCGTGCGCGTAGGCGCACAGAGGGGAAATCTTCCGTTTCGTCGAAACCAGAAGCCCGATTGCAAAATTTTTTTCAGTTCGTCCGCAGGCGTGCCCTGGAGCCGCAATCAGACCCGCATCCGGATCACTGCATGCATCGCCGCCCTGTTCCGCCGGCAGGCCATCGCCGGACATGCCGGGGGCACCACGCTCAACCGACATTACACGCGGCGAAACGTGTCGATCCTGAAGTTGGAGCTCGAGAAGTTCGACCTCAAGGTCACGGTGGGGTTCTCGGAAGCGCACGGGCACCCGGTAATCGAGGACTGCGGGCTCGTCGCCAAGCCCGAAGCACGGATCGAGGTGGAACTCGGGGAGGATGAGACGGCCCGCGTGGTGCGCATCCGCTCCAGCCACCGCGGCGAAGTGCTGATGGATGCGGCGCTTGCCGAGCCCTCGCCCGCCGGTTCCGAGGGCCGAAGCCGCCCCCGCCTGCCTCGACGAACCCTCGCCGCCCGCATTCGCGAGATCGGCGAACGCTACCATCTGTGCCTGCCGTCGACCCCGCAGCGGCGCCAGGCGATCGAGAGCCTCCTCGCCTTCGCGCACGGGCGATGACCGCGCGAAAGCCGGGGCCCGTTGGACGGACCGCAAGCCCCGTGCCTGCGGTCCGCCGATCCGTCATCTGAACGGCGCGGTCTCGCGTTCGAAGGCGCGGCGCGCTGCGGCAAGATCGCGGGCGACTTGCCGGGCGTCGCGGAAGGACTTCCAAGCCTCTGCGAGGCACCGGAGCCGTTCGAGTGCGTCGTCGTGGAAGGGGTACGCGCCCGTGTCGGCCTGGATGGCGAAGTCGCCATATCCCGGCCGCCGCGCATTCAGTGCGTGGCAAAGCATCTGGCCCATGGCCACGAGCACGTCATCGTCGGACGCATCGAGAACGTCTCCGGTCGCGAGGCGGGACAACGTCTCCCGAAACTGCGCCGGGTCCGACGGCTGAAGCTCGTGCGCGCAGGCGGACCAGGCTTCGGCGAGCCACCGGCCATGGCGGACGGCGGCGAGGATAGCGTCTTCGAAACGCTCGAGAAGCGGCTGGTGTCTCATTGCGGGCCCTCCTCGCAGCGGCAGCCAAAGCCCGGCGAGCATGCCGATGCGCCGGAGCGGCGCTGCAGGCGAAACCGTCCGTCGCCGGGATCGTGCGCGGGCTGCCGCGCGGCGTTGAGACGTCCGAAGGGGGAGGTCCGGCGCGCGGGCACCCAGCGCGCGGCGACCGAAAACTTCCGCAGCGTGGCGCGCCGCGGCTTCTGGGGCAGATCAATCATTGATCACCTCTTGTTATTGCCGCGGCACCATGCCGACGGCGACAAGAGCGACTGGGGTGTTCCTCCTTTCCCTTTGCGCGTGTTTGGTGGTGGCCGAGTGCCGGGTCGGCCGATCTCCGGGTCTCGCCCCGAGGGCCCGGAGATCGACGGCACGGCTTGCCTCGCGCGGCTGTTGCAGCGGCGGGGATTCGGACGGCTGACGCCGGGCCTGGGCGGCACGCGGGACCTTCGACCCGGCGCGCGTTGCCCAAGCGATCCGAAAACCGATCGAGGCGGTCGGCGCC
>RFGD01000213.1 GCA_003696705.1 Alphaproteobacteria bacterium
CACTTCGTGGCCGGGCGCCTCGGGTTCGTCATCGACAAGTTCGGACGGGAAACCATCGGCGATGACCGAAATGCCCGTGGCCTCTTCCAGCCGGCGGATGATGTCGTCGGACTGCGCCCGGGCACCATAACGGGAAATCCCGTCCTCGAAGATCTCGATCAGAAGGGGATTGATCTCGAGCGGGACGCCCGCGCGCTCGGCAAGCTCCTGAAACAGACCGATGTCCTTCTTCACCAGGTCCATCGTGAAGTCGATCTTCCGGCTGCCGTTCAGGATGAGTTGCGACTCCGTCTCGTGCACGAAGGAATTGCCGGATGAGATGCGGATGGCCTCGTAGGTCGTCGCCAGGTCGACACCCGCAGCCTTCATGGTCACCAGCGCCTCGCACAGCGTCAACAGGTTCGCCGTGGCAAGATAGTTCGTCATCACCTTGAGGATGCTCGCCGACCCAAGCGGCCCGGTGTGCAGAACTCGGCGCCCAAGAACGGTCAGAAGGGGCAGGATGCGCTCGAAGGTCTCGCGGTCGCATCCGGCGAAGATCGAGATGTTCCCCGTCGCCGCGCGGTGGCATCCGCCCGAAACCGGACAATCCACCGCCGCCCCACCTCGCGCCGCCACAAGCTCGCCCAGACGGCGCACTTCCGCGGCGTCGGTGGTCGACATCTCCATCCAGATCTTGCCGGCCTCGACGGCCCCGAGGATGCCGTCCGTCCCCTCGACCACTGCCGCGCTGGCCGCCGGCGACGGCAGGCAGGTAATGACCGCATCGCAGGCCGCCATGATCGCTGCCGGACTTTCGCCCCGTTTCGCGCCGCGGCCGACGAACTCGGCGACGCGCGCGTCGTCAAGGTCTAGGACCGTGGTGTCGATTCCGTTCCGCACGAGCGAGCCGGCAAGCTTGCCGCCCACGTTCCCGAGCCCGATGAAGCCAACGCGCATGAGGCACCTTCCTTTCCTGTCTGTGCCGACCCCACCACTCGGCGCAGCTGGCCGCTGGTCTGTTTGCGACCAATGCGCGTCGGCGGTGACACCGTTTCCCGATCGGACAGCGTGAGATTTCGGCGCTGCCACTGTAAGATGGCGGCCGGGGCCCACCTTGGCCCTCTCAACACGGAAGGCGCCTCGATGTCGATCCGGCCCGTTCTCGAAACCCGAACCGCCCGCCCGACCATCGAAGGGGCCGGCGTGCGGCTTCACCGCGCCTTCGGATTTGGCGATCCGGAAGCCTTCGACCCCTTCCTTCTTCTGGACGACTTCCGCAATGACCGCCCCGAGGACTACCGCGCCGGCTTTCCCTGGCACCCGCACCGCGGGATCGAGACGATCACCTATGTCCTTTCCGGGACCGTCGAGCACAGGGACTCGCTTGGCAACACCGGCCTTCTGGGCGCCGGCGACGTTCAATGGATGACCGCCGGATCGGGGATCATGCATCAGGAGATGCCGCAGGGGGACGCTGCCGGCCGGATGCACGGATTTCAGCTCTGGGCCAACCTGCCCTCGTCGCTCAAGATGACAAGGCCTCGCTATCAGGACGTGCCGGCCGCCGCGATCCCCGAGGTCACGGATGACGACGGCACGCGCGTGCGGGTCATCGTGGGCGAGTTCTGGGGACAGCGCGGCCCCGTCGACGGGATCGCCGCCGAGCCGCAGTATCTGGACGTGACGATGCCGCCGGGGCTGTCGAAGACCTTCCGGGTCGACACGCGGCGCCAGACCTTTGCCTATGTCTTCGAAGGCGCGGCGCGCTTTGCGGATGCGGCCCCGCCCCGGGGGATCCTTCTCGAGAAGGCGCTTGCGGGGCAAGAGCTTCACCTGCGCGACCTTTCGGGCAACCGCACCCTTGTCCGCTTCGGAAACGGTGACGAGGTCTCGGTGCAGGCAGGCCCGCGCGGTGTGCGCTTTCTCCTTGTCTCGGGCGC
>RFGD01000214.1 GCA_003696705.1 Alphaproteobacteria bacterium
AACGTGGTCTCCGGCTTGACGTCGCGCGCCCGACGGCGCAACGTCTGGCCCGAACCCGAAACGCAAGGACGACACGCGCGGGGCACCGAACGCCCCGCCAGCGCATGGAGCCGCACGCATGCCCGCAAAGAACCGACTGGCCGAGATGCAGGAAGAGATCGCCGCCTGGCGACGGCACCTGCACCAGCACCCGGAACTCATGTTCGACACGGCCGAGACGGGCCGTTTCGTCGCCGAGAAACTGCGCGAGTTCGGTTGCGACGAGGTCGTGACCGGCATTGCGAAGACCGGCGTCGTCGGGGTCATCCGCGGCAAGGAGACAGGATCGGGCAAGGTCATCGGCCTTCGCGCCGACATGGATGCGCTGCCGATCACCGAGGCGACGGGCCTTCCCCATGCCTCGAAGCACCCGGGCAAGATGCACGCCTGCGGCCATGACGGCCACACCGCCATGCTGCTGGGCGCCGCGAAATACCTTGCCGAGACGCGGAACTTCAACGGCACGGTGGTCGTCATCTTCCAGCCGGCCGAAGAAGGCGGCGGCGGCGGCAAGGTCATGGTCGACGAGGGGCTCATGGAACGCTTCGGCATCCAGGAGGTCTATGGCATGCACAACTGGCCCGGTCAGCCGGTCGGCAAGTTCGCCATCCGCCCGGGCCCGTTCTTCGCGGCCGCCGACCAGTTCGACATCGTGATCGAGGGCAAGGGCGGCCACGCGGCCAAGCCGCACGAAACGGTCGATTCGACCGTCGTCGCCGCCCATGTCGTCGTGGCGCTTCAGACGATCGCAAGCCGCAACGTGGATCCGACACGGCAGGTCGTCGTCTCGGTGACCAGCATCGAAAGCGACACCAAGGCCCATAACGTCATTCCCCAGCGCGTCCACCTGCGCGGGACCGTCCGCACGCTTGAGGAAGAGGTCCGCGACCTGGCCGAAGCCCGGCTGAAGTCCCTTGTCACCCTCACTGCGGAAGCCTTTGGCGCCAAAGCGGAAATCGACTATGAACGCGGGTATCCCGTCATGGTCAACTCGCCGGCCGAGACCGAGTTCGCGGCCGAGGTCGCCCGGGCCGTCTCCGGCCAGTGCGACGACGCCCCGCTGGTCATGGGCGGCGAGGATTTTGCCTACATGCTGAATGCCCGGCCGGGCGCCTACATCCTTGTCGGCAACGGCGACACGGCGCCGGTTCACCACCCGCAATACGACTTCAACGACGAGGCCATCCCCGCCGGCGCCTCCTGGTGGGTCGAGATCGCCGAGCGGCGGATGCCCGCCGGCTAGGCCGGGGTCGACGCGGGAGGAACTTCATGGACTTCGCGCGGACGCGTGCGCTTTTCGAACTGCCCGAAGGGGTGGTCTATCTTGACGGGAACTCGCTCGGGCCGCTGCCGAAGGCCGCCGTCGAACGCGCCACGCGGGTCCTGCGCGACGAATGGGGCGCCCGCCTCATCCGGGCCTGGAACGAGGCCGGCTGGATGGACCTGCCGATGCGCCTTGGCGATCGCATCGCCCCCCTTGTGGGCGCGCCGAAGGGAAGCATCGTCGTCGGCGATACGCTTTCGATCAAGGTTCATCAGGCGCTTGCCGCGGCGCTCGAGCTCGTGCCCGGCCGACGGACCATCCTGTCGGACACCGGAAACTTTCCGTCCGATCTCTACATGGCCGAAGGCCTTGTCCGCGCCCTTGGCAAGGGGCATCGGCTTCGGACGGTCGCGCCGGAAGCGCTGGACGAGGCGATCGACGGGGATGTGGCCGTCGTCCTGGCGACCGAGGTCGACTATCGCACGGGCCGGCGCCACGACATGCGGGCGATCACGCGCCGCGCGCAAGCGGTCGGGGCGCTGACGGTCTGGGATCTTGCCCACTCGGCCGGTGCGATCCCCGTGGACCTTGCGGGCGCCGGGGCGGAGTTCGCCGTCGGCTGCACCTACAAGTTCCTGAACGGCGGCCCCGGGGCGCCGGCCTTCATCTACGTCCGGCCCGACCTTGCGGACCGCGTTTCCCCTGCCCTGTCCGGCTGGCTGGGCCATGCCGAGCCCTTTGCCTTCGAGGACCGGTA
>RFGD01000215.1 GCA_003696705.1 Alphaproteobacteria bacterium
AACGAAGTGACCGGCCCCCTTTCGGGGACCGGTCGCCGCAGTCGCCTTCGTGAGTGCAGGCCTGGGGGTTAGCCGTAGACGAGCCGCGGTAGCCAGATGATGATCTCGGGGAAGAGCATGCAGAGGACCAGCCCGGCAAGCTGCAGCGCAAGGAACGGCAGGGCCGACAGGAAGATGTCGCTCATCGGGATCGACGCCGGTGCCACGCCGCGCAGGTAGAACAGCGCGTAACCGAAGGGCGGCGACAGGAAGCTCATCTGCATGTTGACGAGGTAGAGCACCCCGAACCACAGCACGAGATCGTCCGGACTGGACATGCCGAAGGCCGCAGGGCCCAGGGCCTTGATGATCGGCACGAAGATCGGCACGCACAGAAGAAGGATGCCGACCCAGTCCAGGAACATGCCAAGGATGATGAGGACGATCTGCATGATGATGAGGATCCCCCACGGGCCGAAACCGGTCGCCGCAAGGGCCTCCTGAACGAAGGTCTGGCCTCCGTTGAGGACATAGAGGCCCACGAAGATCGTCGCACCGAACATGATCCAGATGACCATCGCGCTTGCCTTCAGCGTCGTCAGGCAGGCCTCGCGGATGGTCGGCCAGTCGAGTTTTCGGTGAATCGCGGCGACGATGAAGGCGCCGTAGGTGCCGATGCCGGCCGCCTCGACCGGCGTGGCAACCCCGGTGAAGATCACCCCGAGCACAACGAAGATGAGCGCAATGGGCGCCGACATCTTGCCGACCAGGCGCAGTTTCTCGGGGTTCGAGACGCGCTCGGCCACGGGGATGGGCGGGCCGAGATCCGGATTGAGATAGCTGCGGGCCACGACATAGAGGATGTAGAGCCCCGAGAGGAGAAGGCCCGGAAAGACCGCCCCGATGAAAAGTTCGCCGACCGACTGTTCGGCGACCACGGCGTAGATGATGGCAAGGATCGACGGCGGGATCAGGATGCCAAGCGTTCCTCCGGCCATGATCGAGCCCATGGCGATCTTCGGGTCGTAGCCGCGCCGAAGCATGGCGGGAAGCGCGATGATGCCCATCGTCACGACGGCCGCGCCGATGACGCCGACCATCGCTGCCAGGATGGTCGAGGCCAGGATCGTCGCCGCCGCAAGCCCGCCGCGAAGGCCGCCAAGGACCTTGTAGATCACGTCGAACATGTCGTTGATGATGCCCGCCCGCTCGAGCATCGCTGCCATGAATATGAAAAGCGGAATGGCCGAAAGCTGATAGTCGGTCATCAGCGGGAAGATGCGGCTTGGCACGATGTTGAGCGCCCGCGCATCGCCAAGAACGAACAGGAAGACGCAGGCCAGCCCTCCGGTCACGAAGGCCAGCGGCAGCCCCGCCATGAGAAGGCCCACGAGCGAGCCGAACATGATGAGCGTCAAGAGCTCGATCGAGATTTCCAGCCCCATCTCAGGCCCCCTTCACCACAATGCGCAGATCCTGCGCCAGCTTCGAGATCCCCTGCAGGATCAGAAGCAGCGCCCCGACGACCATGACCCATTTCATGGGCCAGAGCGGGATTTCCCATTCGTTGAAGCTGATCTCGCCCCAGCGGATGTTCGGGTCCGTCCACTCGCTCAGGCTGATGGCGCCCAGCATCTCCCAGAAGCCCATCTCGCCGCGGGCCCACATGCTGACCACGCTGTTGCCCGAGGGCACGGCGATGGCGTCGAAGGCGAAGATGTACGAGGTAACCAGAAGGGTGCCGGCGAAGATGAAGAAGAAGACCGAGGTCAGGACATCGACCAGTGCCTTTCCACGACGGGACATGTTGGCATAGAAGATGTCGACGCGCACATGGCTCTCGGTCAGCATCGCGTAGGAGCCGGCGATCAGATACTGCATCCCGAACATGAGATACATCGACTCGTGGGCCCAGTTGGTCGGCGAGCCGAAGACGTAGCGGCTGATGACCTCGAAGTAATAGACGATGACCGCGATCACGGCCCAGTAGGCGACGAATTCGCCCGAGACGAGCGTCAGCCGGTCGATAAGCCCGGTCCAGCCGGTCGAAACATGGGCGCTGTCCTCGCGGATTTCTTCCTCCTCAAGCTTGCGGATCGCCATTTCGGCTTCCGAGACGGGCTCTTCCCTGATCGTCGCATTGGCCCGGCGCACCAGGATCGGCAGAAGGACGGCGTCGATCGCCAGGGCGGCCAGGATCAGGTAGAAGCCGCCGCGGGCAAGCCGTTCCCAGAATGCCTGCCGTTCGGTTGCTTCCAGAAGCGCCGGGCGATGCGCCTCGAGATCGGCACGAGCCTCGGCGACCAGTCTCTCGGCCCGCTCGAAGCGCGCTTCGGCCCGCTTGAGCTTGCGCTCGGCGCTGCGCCGGCTCAACGAGCCCTCCTCGGTGGCCTCGACGGCCGCGCGCAGCTTGGCAAGCTCGGCCTCGGCCGTCTCGAGCCGGCCCGTCTCGCGCTCGATGGTCTTCTCGGCCGAGCGGACGATGTTGGCCGCGTCCGACACCGCCGACCGCGCATCCGTCGCCTGCCCGTTCGCATAGAGGATGAAGACGAAGACCGGGATGTAGAAAAGCCCGAGAAGGCTTTTGAGGTAGAAGCGGTGCAGCCCCATCATGCCGCCGGTCAGCCAGATCATGTAGCCAAGCGCCACGGAGTAGGTCCGTGGGCCGGTCCGTTGTCGCCGCGCAAGGAAGGCCGCGACGATCGGAAACACGATCAGCCCCAGCCAGTAGGCCCAGTGCGGCAGGGTGAAGTCCAGATGTGGCATTCAAGCCCCCGGGATGCCCTAGTTGCCAAGAAAGACCTGCGCGGTGTCACGCCGCGCAGGCCGGGTTCGCGTTCGCGCCGCCCGTCAGAGTTTCAGCTCGAGGCCCGCAATCTCTTCCGGCGTCACATAGCCAAGGGACGGCGACATCATGTAGTCGAGCTGGATCTTGAAGATCCGCGCCGAATCCTTGTCGCGGTTGGCGTACTTGAACCAGATCGGCACCGCGATTTCGGTCATGATCGCGACGTCGTCGGCGCTGAGGCGCGTAACCTCGGTGCCGTCGGCCTCGAACTTCTTCCAGGCCTCCTGGTCGGCTTTCTGGATGGCCGCATGATGCATGTCCGAATAGACGTGCGTTTCCATCTCGACGAACTGCTTCATCTGCGGGCTGAGCTTGTTCCAGGCATCCATGCCCACCGTGATGTCCATGAGGTCGACCGGCTGATAGACGGACATGAAGCCCGGTGGGCCCATCGAGATGTATTTCGTCACCTGGCTGAAGCCGAGCGCATAGTTCACCGCCGGCCCGACATAGTCGGCCACGTCGATGGTGCCCTTCTCGAGCGCCGGGAAGATCTCGGAACCCGGAAGCACCGTCGTCTCGGCGCCAAGCTCGGTGAAGACCTCGGCGACCATGCCGCCCGGCAGGCGCATCTTGCGGCCGCGGAAGTCGTCGATCGAACGGATCGGCACCTTCGAATGGATGATGTTCGGTCCGTGGTGCACGGGGCCGACGAACATCATGCCCTGTTTCGCATAGAGATCGCGCGCAATCTCGAGCCCGCCCAGCGCATAGTAGAAGACATCCCATTCATGCGGGTTGCGCATGCCAAGCGGATAGGACGTCAGGAAGGTGGCCGCCGGAATGATCCCCTGGGCATAGATCGTGAACGGGTTCACCGCATCGAGGACGCCGTTCTTGACCGCGTCGTAAAGCTGGAAGTCGCCGACGACGTCCTTCGCGCCAAACGGCTGGAACGCAAGTTCTCCGCCCGTCTTCTCGATGATCGTCGCGCACCAGTCCTTGAAGATCTGGAGCCCGACACCGCCAGGCCACGAGGTCTGGATCTTCCAGGTCGTCGTCTGTCCGGCGGCTGTCGCGATGGCCGGTGCCGCAAGGGTCGCTGCGCCGGCAGCGGCCATGCGGCCAAGGGCGCGGCGACGCGTAAAGTTGTTTTGTGACATGTGCTTCCTCCCAAATCGGCGGGGGCCGGCCCCGTCCGGCTTCCCCGGCGTCATGTTTGCAGAGATTCGGCCCAATTGGTAACCTTTTTTTGCCAATTGCGGCATCGACGCGAAGGAAATCATGTTGACCCGGGCGCGGGTCAGGCGGTCGGGGCGGCCCCCGCCCGTCGTCACATGATACGAATGACGTCCTTTTCGATGGCCAGCATGTATCCCTTGCGCGCCACCGTGCGGATCAGGAGCTGGCTGACGATCTGATTGCCCAATGCGTCGCGCAAGCGCTTGATGCGTGTGGCACCCGCTGCTTCGTCGCAGGTGTCGACGCTCTTGCCGGTCACGATTGCCTCGATTTCCGCGCCCGAGAGAATCTCGTCGTCGAGGCGCGCCTCGGCAAGCGCCGCAAGCGTCTCCATCGCCGCGCCCGTCAGCGAAAATTCCATGTTGTTGAGATAGACCGCATTCGCGTCGCGGCTGAGCATGAGCGAACGAATCTCGATTCCCGCCCGCTCGATCTCGGACATGCGCCGGTTGAGGGCGACGAAGAGGATCAGAAAGATGATGGCCGACACGAGAAGCGCGGCCGAAAACACAAGAAGAACGAAGATGAGGACCCGGTAGGTCGCCAGCGTCTCTGCAAAGGCCGTGCCCGACTGCGCAAGGATCTCGAGCAGCCGAACCTCGGCCTGGCCGGTCAGGGCGTCGTTTTCGGCGAAGATGCGCTCGACGCGTTCGTTGAACACGTTCGGATCGGGCATGCGCAGGAACACCGCCGCAGCGGCGACAAGAAGAAGGAGAAGGATGGCGCTGATGCCGGCAACCAGGGCCCGCGTCGCGCCGCGCCCCAGGTCAGTAGCGAAGATAGAACGCACCCGCATTGTCCTTCCGCGATTCGAGGCCAGTTTCGTCGAATACCGAGAGGACGCGCAACAGGTGCCAGCCCGCTTTCTCGAGCCGCCGCCCGACGAGGCGCGCGACGTCTTCCGGCTTCCGGCAGGCCGCGTCCGGCAGCGCCATCACGCCGTAGTGGAGCCGAAGCGGATTGTCTCGCTTGGCCTTGTAGTCGGCATAGCAGCCCGCCATCGCAGCCGATGCGCTCAGCGCGCAGGACAGAGCCGCCACAAGAAGCGTTCCATGAAGCTTGTGAAGCCTTGCCATGGTGAAAGCCTTTCCCTTTGGCGGCAGAGTGCACGGCCAGCGGGCGCCATTCAATAGCGCCTGCCCGATCGGCGCCTGTTATCCGATGACAGCCGCGTGAAATTGCCTTTCACGCCCGGATCCGCCGACCCTGGCATCGAGCGGTGCACGTCCCCGGCACGAGACGATGACCTCGGGGGCGCGGACTGAGGGGGTTGATGCGGAAGAGTTGCGGAAAGGATGCGTGCCATGAAAACGATGATAGCAAAGGGAACCGGGCTTCTTGCAGCGGCGGCGGTGGCGCTCGGGATGGGCGCCGCGACGCCGGCCCGGGCGGACGGAAGCGATGTCGCAAAGGTCGTGATCGGCTTTGCCCTTCTGGCCGCCCTCGCGAATGCCGTCGACAAGGGCAACGACAGTCCAAGGCCCCCGGCGGGGACGCCGCCGCAGGGCTACTGGAAGGATGGGCGCTGGCACGACGGGCATCCCGGTGACGACCATTGGCGGGACGGGCACGACTGGCACAAGCCGCGGCCGGCACCGGTGCCGCCGACGGCGGCGCGCACCCTGCCGCCCGCCTGCCTTGGCCGCGCCTGGAACGGCGACCGCTGGTTTCACTTCTACGGGGCGCGTTGCCTGGCGCGGAAGACGCCGGCCGTTCGCTATCCGTCGTCCTGCCGGGTGCTTCTGAAGACCGGGAAGCGGGTGATCCGGCCGGTCTATTCGGCCACCTGTCTCGGGCGTTACGGCTTCCGCGTGGCCGCGCGCTAGGCGCGGGCCCGCGGGGGCAAGAACCATCGAGCCTGGGCGCGGCGCATCAATTCTTGGGGCACGGACAGCGTCGCGCCCGCGAAGGAGGCGGCTTCGGCCGCCTCCTTCTTGTGCCGAGGTGCTTGAGGGAGCGGACTTCAGACGCTATCCCGGCGCCCATGAAGACGGGGCCCGACATGACGCTCGAGGATGCGGCGACGGCCGCCGGGCTTGGCATTGTCGCGGGCATAGACGAGGCGGGGAGGGGGCCGCTGGCAGGCCCGGTGGTGGCCGCGGCCGTGATCCTGGACCGGGCGCGGCTGCCGGAGGGTCTGAACGATTCGAAAAGGCTTTCGGCCCGAACCCGCGAGCGGCTGGCGGCCGAGATCTTCGCCACGGCGCGCGTTGCCGTCGCCGAAGCGACGGTCGAGGAGATCGACGCGCTCAACATCCGAAGGGCGACGCATCTGGCCATGTGCCGCGCCGTCGAGGCGCTGGAGCCCGCGCCGGATCTGGCCCTGGTCGACGGCAACGATCTGCCCGAAGCGCTGGCCTGTCGGGCAAGGGCCGTCGTGGGCGGGGACGGGCGCGCGATGTCCATTGCCGCGGCCTCGATCGTCGCCAAGGTGCATCGGGACGCCATCATGCGCCGCCTGGGCGCGCGCTACCCCGGCTATGGGCTCGAGCGGAATGCCGGATACCCGACGCCCGAGCATCTCGACGCGCTGAAGCGGCTTGGCCCGACCCCATGTCATAGGCGAAGCTTTCGGCCCGTCCACAACATCTTGTACCCAGGCCCATCTGCAAGTCGTTGATTCAAAAAAGAAATTGACGGCGAGTCCGCGATGACTCATCCTTGGCGGCAAAACAGAAGAAGACCGCCAAGGCGGGGCAGAGGCAGAAGATGGGACAGACACAGAAGAACCGGCAGGCCGCCGCCCTGCCGATCGGACGCATTCTTGACGGCGACTGTATCGAGGTGATGCGCGGCCTTCCGGCGGCATCGGTGGACCTCATCTTTGCCGATCCGCCCTACAACCTTCAGCTTCGGGGCGAGTTGCATCGGCCCGACAACTCGCGGGTCGACGCGGTCGATGACGACTGGGACCAGTTCTCGTCCTTCGCGGCCTATGACCGGTTCACCCGCGCCTGGCTGGCTGAAGCGCGGCGGATCCTGAAGCCGAACGGCGCGATCTGGGTGATCGGCTCTTACCACAACATCTTTCGTGTGGGGACGGCGTTGCAGGATCAGGGGTTCTGGATCCTCAACGATGTCGTCTGGCGCAAGTCCAATCCGATGCCGAATTTCCGCGGCAAGCGGCTGACGAATGCGCACGAGACGCTGATCTGGGCATCGCGTCAGGAAGGCGCGAAATACACTTTCAACTACGAAGCGCTGAAGGCGCTCAACGAAGGTGTGCAGATGCGCTCGGACTGGGTCCTGCCGATCTGCAACGGCCATGAGCGCCTGAAGAACGACAAGGGCGAAAAGGCGCACCCGACCCAGAAGCCCGAGGCGCTGCTCCACCGGATCCTGGTCGCGACGACCAATCCCGACGATGTCGTCCTGGACCCGTTCTTCGGCACCGGCACGACCGGTGCCGTGGCCAAGAAACTCGGCCGCAAGTGGATCGGGATCGAGCGCGAGGC
>RFGD01000216.1 GCA_003696705.1 Alphaproteobacteria bacterium
CCCGGCTCGAGGAAGATTGCCGTGTGGAGCGGCATCAGGCGGTCCTGATACTCGAGCGCCTTGGCATAGTCGCCGGCCAGGGTCGCCTCCTGGAACTCGGCGCACAGGCGTGGCGCCACGTTGGCCGTGACCGAGATGCAGCCGACCCCGCCATGGGCATTGAAGCCAAGGGCCGAGGCGTCTTCGCCGGATAGCTGGATGAAGTCCTTGCCGCAGGCCTGACGCTGAAGCGAGACGCGCGCGATGTCGCCGGTGGCGTCCTTTACGCCGATGATGCGCGGAAGCCGGGCCAGCTCGCCCATGGTTTCGGGCTTCATGTCGACGACCGAGCGGCCGGGGATGTTGTAGATGATGATCGGCAGATTGCAGCAGTCGTGCAGCGCCCGATAATGCGCGACAAGTCCCGCCTGTGTCGGCTTGTTGTAATACGGCGTGACGACAAGGGCGGCGTCGGCGCCGACGCGCTCGGCATGGCGCATGAAGCGCATGGCCTCGACGGTGTTGTTCGACCCTGCGCCGGCGATCACCGGCACCCGGCGGGCGGCGGCTTCGACCACGGCCTCGATGACCTGTTCGTGTTCCTCGTGCGAAAGCGTCGGGCTTTCGCCGGTCGTGCCCACGGGGACAAGGCCGTGCGTGCCCTCCGAGATCTGCCAGTCGACAAGGCGTTTGAGCGCATCGAAATCCACCTGACCGTCGCGAAACGGTGTCACGAGTGCGGTGATCGATCCCTTGAACATGACGCGTCCCCTTGCCCTGAATCGGGTGTTCAAATCGGGCGGAAGGTAGCCGCAGGCGCGGGGAATGCCAAGCATCCGAGTTGAATGCCCGCGGCGCGTCGTTAGGTTGTAGGCAATCGGCAGGGAGCAGCGCCATGAGACAGGCTATCACCAGCGGCATCGCGGCAGTATTCGGGCTCGTCCTCTGGCTGGCATCCGCTGCGGCCCAGGCCGGGGGCGATCCCCGGGTCGATGCGCTTCAACGCGCCCTCGATCTTGTCGAGGCCGAGGACTGGGACGGCGCGACCGCGGCCGCTTCGGCGTCGGGTGATGCGATCGTCGCGGACATCGTCGAGTGGCACCGGCTTCGGGCCGGCAAGGGCGAGGTCGGCGACTATCTTGCGTTTCTCGCGCGTCGCGGCGACTGGCCGGGCCTTCCCTATCTTCGCCGCAAGGGGGAGGTGGCGCTCGAGACCGCGCCCGCCGACGAGGTCCTTCGCTTTTTCGCGTATGGCCCGCCGCCAACCGCCGTCGGTGCGCTTGCCCATGCCCGCGCACTCCGGTCCCTCGGGCGACCGGACGAGGCCGTCGCCTCGGCACGCCGGGCCTTCCTGCGCTTCCCGATGGATGCGGACGTCGAGGCAGCCATTCGCCGCGAGTTCCCGACCGCCGTTCGGGGCCGGGACTGGGCGCGGCTTGACGCGATGCTGTGGAAAGGCGCGCGCGCGGACGCCGAACGGTTGCTGGGGCGCGTGTCGCCGGGGCAGGCGGCGCTGGCGCGGGCGCGCATCATGCTTCGCGCCGGCGAGCGGGGCGTCGATGCGGCGATCGAGGCCGTGCCCGCGTCCTTGCGCGACGACCCGGGCCTGGCATTCGAGCGTTTCCGCTGGCGCGTGAAAAAGGGGCGCGGCCGTGCCGCCGAGGAGATCCTGCGCGCCCGTTCGGCGACGGCCGATGCGCTGGGCCGGCCCGCCGCCTGGGCGCCCTATCGGCGTCGCCTGGCCCACGAAGCCATGCGCGCCGGGCGCTGGAACGCGGCTTACGAGATGGCCTCGGCGCATCACCTGACCGAGGGATCGGCCTTTGCCGAACTCGAATGGCTCGCGGGTTACGTGGCGCTGCGTGGGCAGCGGCGCCCCGGGGTCGCGGCCGAACACTTCGCCCGGTTCCGGCGCGCCGTGGCCACCCCGATCAGCCTGGGGCGGGGCGGCTACTGGCTCGGCCGCGCGTGGGAGGCGATGGGGGACGACGAGCGCGCCCGGCACTTCTACACCGAGGGCGCGCGCCATCAGACCAGTTTCTACGGTCAGCTTGCCGCCGAAAGGGCGGGCGTGCCCCCCGACCCGCGCCTTGCCGGCAACGAGGTGTTCGAGAGCTGGCGCACCGCGCCGTTCCTGCGTTCGAGCGTCCTGCAAGCGGCCCTTCTTCTTCGCGCGGCCGGCGACACGGACCTGTCGGCGCGTTTCTTTGCTCATCTGTCGGAGAGTCTCGAGCGGGACGAGATCGGTCGCCTTCTGTCGATGATCCTCGACCTTGGCGAGCCTTATGCCGCCGTCATCGTCGGCAAGCGGGCCGCGCGGGCCGGGCATGAACTGGTGCCGGGCTATTTCCCGCTGACCCGCCTGACCGAGGTGCCACTTTCGGTGCCGCCCGAGCTTGCGCTGGCCATCGCCCGGCGCGAAAGCGAGTTTCGCCATCAGCGGATAAGCCCGGCCGGGGC
>RFGD01000217.1 GCA_003696705.1 Alphaproteobacteria bacterium
CAGGCTGCTCAGCATCTGGCAGCCGTTGCACACCCCCAGCGCGAAGCTGTCATCGCGATGGAAGAAGGCATCGAACTCGTCGCGCGCCCGGGCGTTGTGGCGGATCGACTCGGCCCAGCCGCGACCGGCCCCGAGCACATCGCCGAAGGAGAATCCGCCGCTGGCGACCAGACCCTTGAAATCCCTCAGCGACACACGTCCCTCGATGATGTCCGACATGTGCACATCCACACAGTCGAAGCCGGCACGCTCAAACGCCGCCGCCATCTCGATCTGGCCATTGACGCCCTGCTCGCGCAGCACCGCCATCTGCGGCTGGCTGCCGCTGATGAACGGCGCACAGACATCCTCGGCCGGATCGAAGGAAAGCTCGGCGAACAGGCCGGTGTTTTCCGCATCGCACGCCGATTCGAAGGCCTCGCGGGCGCAATCGGGATGATCGCGCAGCGCCTGCATGCGATAGCTCGTCTCCGCCCAGATGCCCTGCAGTCGCAGCACGTCCTCATCGACGAGCACCCGGTCATGGCAACGCATCACGATGCGCGGACGCTCGTCCGCCGTTCCGGCAACGCTGCCAATCACATGCGTGACATGCCCAAGCCCCGCATCGACCAGATGCGCCAGCACCTTCTCGCGATCGGCGCGGCGGATCTGGATGACCGCCCCGGCCTCCTCGTTGAACAGCTGCGGCAGTTCGTCGCCGCAGCGATCGCCGCTCAGCGTTTCCAGCTGTACCGAGACCCCGACACGACCGGCAAAGGCCATCTCGCACAGCGTCACGAACAGGCCGCCGTCCGAGCGATCGTGATAGGCCAGGATCAGGCCCTCGCGGTTCAGCCGCTGGATACCCTCGAAGAATGCCTTCAACAGCGCCGGCTCCTCGACATCCGGCACCTCGCGGCCGGTCGCGCCATAGACCTGCGCCAGCGCCGAGCCGCCGAGCCGGTTGCGCCCCCGCCCGAGATCGAGCAGCAGCAGATCGCTCTCGCCCTGATCGCTGCGCAGCTCCGGTGTCAGCACGCGCCGGGCATCACTCACCGGTGCAAAGGCGGAAATGATCAGCGACAGCGGTCCCACCATCTCGCGCTGGCCATCTTCGGCCTCCCAGACCGTCTTCATCGACAGCGAATCCTTGCCGACCGGGATGCTGATACCGAGCGCGGGACAGAACTCCATGCCGACGGCCCGGACGGTGTCGAACAGCGCCGCGTCCTCGCCGTCATGGCCGCAGGCCGCCATCCAGTTGGCCGACAGCTTGATATCACCGATCTTCGCGATCGGAGCCGCGGCGATGTTCGTGATCGCCTCGGCGATCGCCATGCGTCCGGAGGCCGGCGCATCGAGCACGGCGATCGGCGTGCGCTCGCCCATCGCCATCGCCTCGCCGGTACAGGACTCGAAATCGGTCGTCGTCACCGCGACATCGGCAACCGGCACCTGCCAGCGGCCGACCATCTGATCGCGTGCCACCAGCCCCGTCACCGAACGGTCGCCGATGGTGATCAGGAACTCCTTGCTGGCCACCGTCGGCAGACGCAGCACCCGCTCGACGGCCTCCTTGATGCGGATGTCCGCCGGATCCAGATCCACGAATGCCGGCGGACGATGGCTGACATCGCGCGTCATCCTGGGCGGCTTGCCCAGCAGCACATCCAGCGGCAGATCCACCGGCCGGTTGCCGAAATGCGGATCCTCGACGATGAGCCGGCG
>RFGD01000218.1 GCA_003696705.1 Alphaproteobacteria bacterium
GAGGCGATGCACGCCTATGACTACGGTCCCGACCTCGCCGACGTGACGGCCGAGTATCTGGCGGCGCACAGCCCGTATTCGGCCCATCTCGACGGGCGCATCACGCGGCGCTGAGCGGAAGGCGCATCGAACAGCCCGGCGGCCGCGCGCCGCCGGGCCACACAGGGGGGCAGGGGGCGCGCATGTGCGGGCGATATGCCATCACGATGCCGGTCGAGGCGATGGTGCGGCTCTTCGATGCCGTGCCATCGAACGACCTGCCCCCGACCCCGAACTACAACGTCACCCCCACGAGCCCCGTCCATTCCGTGCGCCTGGCCGGCGAGGGCGGCGGGCGGCGGCTTGTGGCCATGCGTTGGGGGTTCATCCCGCACTGGTACAAGACGCCGAATGACGGGCCGCTCCTCATCAATGCGCGTTCCGAGACGGTGGCCACGAAGCCGGCCTTTCGCGACGCGGCCCGGAAGCGGCGCTGCCTTCTGCCGGCCAGCGGGTTCTACGAGTGGACGGCGGGCGAGGGTGGCCGGCGGCTGCCGTGGTACGTGCGGCCGGCATCCGACGAGCCCATTGCCTTTGCCGGCATCTGGCAGGAATGGCAGGGCGAGGGGGTCGATGCCCCCCTCGCCACGGTGGCCATCGTCACGGCGCCGGCGGGCAATGCGCTTTCGGCCATCCACGACCGAGAGCCGGTCATCATACACCCCGCCGACCACGCCCTCTGGCTTGGCGAGGCCGGCAAGGGCGCGGCACGGCTCATGCGGCCCCAGCCCGACGGGTTCTGGACCTTCTATCGGGTCAGCACGCGCGTCAACTCGAACAGGGCCAACGGGCCCGATCTGATCGCGCCGATCGACGGCTAGGGCAAGGGATCCGCCCTTGCGCGTCGCGGCGCTTTGCCCGTATATAGCCCCCGCGCGCGGGTGTAGCTCAATGGTAGAGCAGCAGCCTTCCAAGCTGACGACGTGGGTTCGATTCCCATCACCCGCTCCACCCTCTTCCAGACGATCCGACATGTGACGCGCCGGCACCCGTTGCGGCCGGCGGGACATCTCGTCGCTTGCGATCGCGCCCTTGCGGGGCTAAGGCTCGACGACAGGCGAACAGGCACCGAGGGCCCATGGCACGATCCCCCACCGTCCAGGAAGACCGCCCGACATCCCGTCACATCGGCGCGTTGCGGGCGCTGGCACCTTTCGTGATGCGCTACAAGGCGCTGGTCGTGGTCGCGCTCGTCGCGCTGGTGCTGACGGCCGGCATCTCTCTTGTCCTGCCGATGGCGGTGCGTCGCGTCGTCGACGGCTTCGGCCAGGGCGAGACCGAGCTTCTCGATCAGTACTTCGGCGCGGCGGTGGCGGTTGCCGCCCTTCTCGCGCTGGGCACCGGGCTTCGCTACTATTTCGTCACACGGCTGGGCGAGCGTGTCGTTGCCGATATCCGCAAGGCGGTGTTCGACAAGACCATCGGCATGAGCCCCGCCTTCTTCGAGCGCATCATGACGGGCGAGGTCCTGTCGCGAATCACCACCGACACGACGCTGATCCTGTCGGTCATCGGCTCTTCGGTGTCGATTGCGCTTCGCAACATGCTCATCTTTGCCGGCGGCTTTGCGCTGATGTCGGCGACCTCGCCCAAGCTGACGGGACTGGCGCTTCTTCTGGTCCCGCTCGTCGTGGTCCCGATCATCGTGCTCGGCCGGCGCCTTCGCGCCCTTTCCCGAGAGAACCAGGACTGGATCGCCCAGTCCTCGGGCAAGGCGTCCGAGGCGCTTCAGGCCGTGCAGACCGTCCAGGCCTACACCCACGAGGACATCAGCCGGCGCGAGTTTTCCGACGTCACCGAGCAAAGCTACGAGGTTGCGCTGCGGCGCATTTCGGCGCGTGCGCAGATGACGGTCATCGTCATCTTCCTCGTCTTCGCCGGGGTGATCGGCATTCTCTGGGTCGGGGCGCGGGACGTGCGCCTCGGGACGATGTCGCCGGGCGAGCTTGTCCAGTTCGTGATCTACTCGATCATGGTCGCAGGGTCGGTCGGCGCCTTGTCCGAGATCTGGGGCGAGCTGCAGCGTGCGGCCGGCGCCACAGAGCGGCTGGTCGAGCTTCTGGGGGCCGAGGATCCGGTGAAGGACCCGGCCGACCCGGTCCCCGTGCCCTCCCCGGTCCGGGGCCACATCGGCTTCGATGACGTGGTGTTCCACTATCCGACGCGCCCCGATCATCGCGCGCTCGAACATGTGAGCTTCGAGATCAGGCCGGGCGAGACGGTCGCCCTTGTCGGCCCATCGGGCGCCGGGAAGTCGACCGTGATCCAGCTTCTTCTGCGCTTCTACGACCCCGAGAGCGGATGCATCAGCCTCGACGGAGTGGCGCTTGACCGCATGCGCCGGGCCGAGTTCCGCCGCCACATTGCGCTCGTGCCGCAGGATCCGGTGATTTTCGCCACCACCGCGCGCGAGAACATCCGCTTCGGGCGCCCCGACGCCACCGATGCCGAGGTCGAGGCCGCGGCCCGGGCGGCGCAGGCCCACGACTTCATTTCGACGCTGCCCGAAGGGTATGACACCTTTGTCGGGGAACGGGGGATCATGCTCTCGGGTGGGCAGAAGCAGCGGCTTGCGCTCGCGCGGGCGATCCTTCGCGACGCGCCCATCCTGTTGCTGGACGAGGCGACCTCGGCCCTTGATGCCGAAAGCGAGGCGGCCGTGCAGCGGGCGGTCGAGGCCCTGTCGCGCGATCGCACGACGCTTGTCGTCGCCCACCGGCTGGCAACCGTGAAACGCGCCGACCGCATCCTCGTCTTCGACGACGGCCACATCGTTGCCGAGGGCACCCACGACAGCCTCATCGCCGAAGGCGGCCTCTACGCCCGGCTGGCGAAGCTTCAGTTCACGGAAGGCCTGGCCGCCGAGTAGGACCCCGGCCGGGCGACATCGACGCCCCGAACGGCGCGTTGCGCAGCGTCACGCTTGCAGAGCGCGGCGCCAATTGGGCATGCTTTCGCGAAAGGATTGCGTGAACGGCCGGCGCGCAGAGGCGCCGCGGGTTCGCGACAAGGGGAGGAACAGCCTATGGCCGAGTTTGCCACCATCGCCGACAAGCGGGCCATCGAGGAAGCGGGGCCCTGGTCCGAGCGCGCCCCCGCCCGGACGCTTTACGAGCTTCTTACCGCGACCCGGAATGCCTATCCCGACAATCCCGCCATCAGTTTCCAGCTTCTGTCGGGCCCGAAGGACCCGGCCGTGACGCTGAGCTGGTCCGAACTGCACGCGCAGGTGACGCAGACGGCAAATCTTCTCCGCGGGCTTGGGGTGGGCGAGGGGGACGTGGTCGCCTATCTTCTGCCGAACGCGATCGAGACGGCCGTGGTGCTTCTCGGCGGCGCCGTTGCCGGGATCGTGAACCCCATCAACCCGCTTCTCGAGGTTGACCAGATCGCCGCCATCCTGCGCGAGACCGGGGCCAAGGTCCTTGTCACGCTGAAGGCCTTCCCGAAAACCGATCTGCCGCAGAAGGCGGCCCGCGCCATCGAGCAGGCGCCGAACGTCAAGACCGTGCTCGAGGTCGACCTGAACCGCTATCTCACGCCGCCGAAAAGCTGGATCGTTCCGCTGATCCGACCAAAGAACCCGGCCGCCCACGGCGCCGAGGTGATGAATTTCAACAAGGCGCGCGCCGCACAGCGCGCCGACGCGCTCGATTTCCCCGACGCCGAGGCCGACCGCGTCGCGGCCTATTTCCACACCGGCGGCACGACGGGCATGCCCAAGGTGGCCCAGCACCGCTATTCGGGGATGATCTACAACGGATGGCTGGGGCACGAGATCCTGTTCTCGGCCGACGACAACATCATCTGCCCCCTGCCGCTCTTTCACGTCTTCGCGGCCTATCCGGTCCTGATGTCCTCGGTCGCGTCGGGCGCGCATGTCGTCTTCCCGACCCCGCAGGGCTACCGCGGGGAAGGGGTCTTCGACAACTTCTGGAAGCTGGTCGAGCGCTGGAAGATCAACTTCATCATCACCGTCCCCACGGCCATCTCGATGCTGATGCAGCGGCCCGTGGACGCCGACGTCTCGTCGCTCAAGGTGGCGTTCTCGGGCTCGGCGCCGTTGCCGGTCGAGCTTTTCCACCGCTTCGAACAGGCCACCGGGGTCAATATCGTCGAAGGCTATGGCCTGACCGAGGCGACCTGCCTTGTCTCGTGCAATCCGCCGGCGGGCGAGAAGAAGATCGGCTCGGTGGGGCTGCCGTTCCCCTATACCGACGTGAGGATCCTTGACTGCAACGCCGACGGGTCCATCAAGCGAGAGATGGACGTCGACGAGGTCGGCGAGATCTGCGTTCTCAATCCGGGGGTCTGGCCGGGCCACACGTACACCGATCCCGAAAAGAACGTCGGGCTTTTTGCGGGCGGGACGCATCTGCGCACCGGAGATCTGGGCCGCATCGACGCCGATGGCTATCTCTGGATCACGGGCCGGGCCAAGGATCTTATCATCCGGGGTGGCCACAACATCGACCCCGCCATCATCGAAGAGGCCCTTGCCGGCCACGAGGCGGTGGCGTTCGCCGGCGCCATCGGTCAACCCGACGCCCATGCCGGAGAGGTGCCGGCCGCCTATGTAGAACTGGTGGCCGGGGCGACGGTCACGGCCGACGAGCTTCTGGAATTTGCGCGGGCCAACATCCCCGAGCGTGCGGCAGTGCCCAAGCACCTGGAAATCATGGACGAGCTGCCCAAGACCGCGGTCGGCAAGGTGTTCAAGCCGGCGCTGCGCCGCATGGCGATCGCGCGTGTCTACAACGCCGCCCTCGCCGACGCCGGCCTCGACGCCGAGGTGGTCGAGGTCGTCGAGGACAAGAGGCGGGGGCTTGTCGCGCGCGTCCGCGCCGGTGCCGGTGTCGACCGCGACGCGGTGACGAAGGTCCTTGGCGCCTATACGCGGCCGTGGGAATGGGCCGACTGATCGCCCGGCTGGCGGTCGTCGCGGCGTTCCAGCTGTTCGCCGGGGCGGTCCTGGCCGGGGTTTCCTTCGGCGACTGGACGCTGCGCGGCGCCGTGCTGCCTGACGGCGAGCCGGCCTGTGTCGCCGAGGTCGCGGCCGGCGGGCAGAAGCTCTCGGTCTGGGCGATGGCGTCGGCGCCCATGACGCTTCAGTTCTATGCGGCGGGACGGCGCCACGACCCGAAGGCGGGCCCCTTGATCCTGCGAATCGTTCCCGAGGGCGCCTGGCGCCTCGTCGGTGCCTCGGTCATGGGGCCGTCGATCGTGGTTCCCCTGTCCCCGGGCGGGAACGGGCGGGCGCTCCTCGACGCGCTTTCGCGGGGGCAGGAGGCACGTCTTCTGACGAAATCGGGCGATTCCCTGGGCGCCTGGCCCCTTTCGGGGTCGGCGCGCGCGCTCGCGGCGCTGAGTGCGTGTCGGGCGGGACTTGAAGAAGGCACGGCGAACTGATCCGGCGGCCGGCCCGGCCCCTTGCATCTCGGCCACGGTCCCGAGTGGCGGGCGCGCGCTCATTCGCGGCGGAATGTCGGAAGGGCGGGTGGTGCTGCCGGAGAGATTTGAACTCTCGACCTCTCCCTTACCAAGGGAGTGCTCTACCCCTGAGCTACGGCAGCCCGTTGCGTGCCGGTCCTTTAGTCGACGACGGCGGGGGACGCAAGCGCAATCTGGACCCCGGCGGGCCGCTGCGCTAGAGAGGGCCCATGAACAAGAGCTCGGGCAACAAGGGCTCGGGGAAGGGCGCTGGCCGTTCCCGCGAGGACAGGCTGAAGGCCGCGCTCAAGGCCAATCTGGCGCGGCGCAAGATGCAGGCGCGCGCGCGTACCGCCAACCCGGGGGACGACGGCGTCCGGAACAGGAACAAGGCAGGCGACTGAATGGATTCGATCATCGTGACCGGCGGTCGGGAACTCAACGGCCAGATCCCGATCGCCGGGGCAAAGAATGCGTGCCTGACGCTGATGCCGGCAACGCTTTTGTCGGAAGAGCCGTTGACGCTGACGAACGCGCCGCGGCTTGCGGACATCCGCACCATGACGACGCTGCTTCAGTCGCTCGGGGCCGAGGTGACGGCGCTGAACGAAGGGCGCGTGCTGGCCATGTCGAGCCACGACATGACGGGGCACCTTGCCCATTATGACATCGTGCGGAAGATGCGCGCCTCGATCCTCGTGCTGGGCCCGCTTCTTGCGCGGATGGGGCAGGCGGTCGTCTCGCTTCCGGGTGGGTGCGCCATCGGGGCGCGGCCGGTCGATCTGCACCTCCGCGGGCTCGAGGCGCTGGGTGCCGAGATGGATCTGCGCGAGGGTTATGTCCACGCGCGGGCCCCGCGCGGATTGCGCGGGGGGGAGGTGGAGTTCCCGATCGTCTCGGTCGGGGCGACCGAAAACGTTCTGATGGCGGCGACGCTGGCGCGCGGGACGACCGTCATCCGCAACGCCGCGCAAGAGCCCGAAATCGTCGATCTGGCCCGCTGTCTGCGCGCCATGGGCGCCCGCATCGAAGGCGAGGGGACCCCGACCATCGTCGTCGAGGGGGTCGACCGGCTGCGGGGGGCCACACACCCGGTGGTCATCGACCGGATCGAGCTTGGCACCTACATGCTGGCGCCGGCAATCACCGGCGGAGAGGTTCTTTGCCTCGGCGGCCGGCGGGACCTGGTCGGGGCGTTCTGCGACAAGCTCGAAGAAGCCGGCATCGACGTCCGGGAAGAGCCCGAGGGCCTGCGGGTGCGGCGCAACCGGGACCGTGCCCGCGCCGTCAGCGTCGAGACAGCGCCGTTCCCGGGCTTCCCGACCGATCTTCAGGCGCAGATGATGGCCCTTCTTGCCACCGCAGAGGGGGTCAGCGTCCTCGAGGAACGGATCTTCGAGAACCGTTTCATGCACGCCCCGGAGCTGGTGCGGATGGGGGCCGACATCGAGGTGCATGGCGGCACGGCGACCGTCACGGGCGTCGAGCGGCTGCGCGGCGCGCCGGTGATGGCCACCGACCTCAGGGCCAGCGTATCGCTCATCCTTGCCGGCCTTGGCGCCGAGGGTGAAACCATCGTCAACCGTGTCTATCATCTGGATCGCGGGTACGAGCGGGTCGAGGAAAAGCTTGGCGCCTGTGGCGCGAAGATCGAGCGGGTAAAGGCGGACTGAAAGGAGGCCCACGGCAATGGATCAGGGCGACGCAAGGTTCGAGGACGCAGAGGACGGACCCCTTCGGCTTCTCGCGCTCGATACAGAGGATCTGAAGATCCTCGCCGCGCTTGTGCAGGACGCGATCTTTGTTGCCGCCGATGCGGCCTGGCTTCAACGCCAGCGCCGGTTTGCCGTTCTGGTCAACCGCTTCCGCTGGGAAGACGCCGAGGCGGCCGAGCGCCAGCACCGCCCCTACGAACGCGTGCGCAGCCTTCTGATCGTCGACAACGTCTTGCGCGTGCGTGCCCAGGGCGTGGATCCGTCCGAACGCGATACGGTGATGTCGATTCTCGACATGAGTTTCGAGGGGGGCGCCGATCAGGGCGGCACGCTGACGCTGACGCTGGCCGGTGACGGGGCGATCGCCATCGACGTCGAGGCGCTCGAGGTCGGCCTGAAGGACGTCACCCGGCCCTATGTGGCGCCGTCCGGGAAGGCGCCGTTCCACCCGATCTGACGGATACCCGCGGGTGGGGCGGGCGCGGCCGCGTCCGGCGACGACATGGCGCCGCGCCGGCCCAATCATTTCTTGAGCGCCGCCAGCGCGGCGGTTAAGTGGACGGGGCCAAGGGGAGTGATCGCATGCCCGTGTTCCTGAACGTTGCCGATGCCGGTTTCGAAGCCGATTTCCAGGTGCTTCTTGGTGCCAAGCGCGAGGAAGCCGCCGATGTCGATGCCGCGGTTGCCGCAATCATCGACGATGTGCGGACCCGTGGTGATGCCGCGCTGATCGAGCTGACGGCGCGCTTCGACCGGCTCGAACTCACGCCCGAGACGCTTGCCTTTTCGGAAGACGAGATCGACGAGCAGATCGCGCGCGTCCCGGAGGCCGAGCGCGAGGCGCTGGAACTGGCCGCCGAGCGCATCCGTGCCTATCACGTGCGTCAGATGCCGAAGGACGAGCACTGGACCGACCCGGAAGGCGCCTATCTTGGCTGGCGGTGGACGGCGGTCGGCGCGGCGGGCCTCTATGTCCCGGGCGGGCTGGCGTCTTACCCCTCGTCGGTGCTGATGAACGCCATTCCGGCGGAAGTGGCCGGCGTCCGCCGACTGGTCGTGGCTGCCCCCACGCCCGAGGGCAAGGCCAACCCCCTGGTCCTTCTTGCGGCGCGGCTTGGCGGGGTCGAAACAGTCTATCGCATCGGCGGTGCGCAGGCCATCGCCGCCCTTGCCTACGGGACCGAGACGATCCAGCCGGTCGACAAGATCACGGGTCCCGGCAACGCCTATGTCGCGGCCGCCAAGCGACGGGTCTTCGGGCGCGTCGGCATCGACATGATCGCCGGGCCGTCCGAGATCCTCGTGATCGCCGACGAGGACAACGACCCCGACTGGATTGCCCTTGATCTGCTAAGCCAGGCCGAGCACGACGAAAGCGCGCAGGCGATCCTCGTGACCACCTCCTCGCGCTTCGCCGATGCCGTGGCGGCGGCCGTGAACCGCCGGCTGCAGACCCTTTCCCGCAGGGACATCGCGGCCGCAAGCTGGCGCGACTTCGGGGCCGTCATCGTCGTTCGCTCGCTCGACGAGGCGGCCGAGCTGGCCAATCGCATCGCGCCCGAGCATCTCGAGCTTGCGGTCGCCGACCCCGAAGGCCTGGCGGCAAAGATCGAGAATGCCGGCGCGATCTTTCTTGGCGCCTGGACGCCCGAGGCGATTGGCGACTATGTCGGCGGGCCGAACCATGTCCTGCCGACGGCACGCTCGGCGCGCTTCTCGTCCGGCCTGTCGGTCCTTGATTTTCTCAAGCGGACCACGATCTCGAGGTTGAGCCCCGAGGCCATGGGGGCGCTGGGCCCGGCGGCCGAGACGCTCGCGCAGTCCGAAGGGCTCGAAGCGCACGGGCTTTCGGTGCGCGCACGACTGGACCGACTGAACCGGGGCAACGCATGAGTTCCGACCGCCTTGTCGCCGTCGAGATCGACGACACCGCGCTGCCGCCGCCGACGCCGGAGATCGAGCAGGAGCGGCGGGTGGCCATCTTCGATCTGCTCGAGGACAACAGCTTTCACCTTCCCGAGCGCGCCGGCCGCGCGGCACCCGCCGGCCCATACAGGTTGCGCCTTTACATCCGTGAACACCGGCTGGTCTTCGACGTCGCCACCGAGGCCGAGGAGAAGGCGGCCGAGTTTCACCTCTCGCTCGGGCCGTTCCGGCAGGTCGTGAAGGACTATTTCCAGATCTGCGAGAGCTATTTCGACGCGGTCAAGACGCTGCCGCCAAGCCAGATCGAGACCATCGACATGGCCCGGCGCGGTATCCACAACGAAGGGGCGCGCATTCTCCAGGAACGCCTGGAAGGCAAGGTGGACGTGGACATCGACACGGCACGCCGGTTGTTCACGCTGATCTGCGTCCTGCATTTTGGCGGGTAGACCGTGAAGCGGCCCTTCCCCTCGGCGGTACTCTTCTGTTGCGATCACAACGCGACGCGCTCGCCCATGGCCGAAGGCATGATGAAGAAGTTCTACGGCCAGCGCGCCTATGTCCAGTCGGCCGGGGTGCGCAACGACCTCGAGATCGACGGCTTCACCGTCGCCGTCTGCGCCGAACTCGGGATCGAGCTTTCCAGGCATCGTTCGCGCAGCTTTCAGGAAATGATGGAATGGGGGGACGACCTGGGCCAGTTCGATCTGGTCGTCGCGCTGTCGCCGGCAAGCCTGCGCGCCGCGCAGGAACTGACGCGGACGGCATCGCTGGACGTCGAATACTGGCCCGTCCTCGACCCGACCGGCATCGGCGAGACGCGTGAGGAGCGGCTGGCCGCCTATCGCCAGACGCGCGACCAGATTGCGCGCCACATGCGCGAACGCTTCGGCCCGCCGACCGAGGACGATGCATGAACCCGCCCCGCCCCTGCGTCCGGCGCCAGGTGACCGCTGGCGGCCATGAATCACTTGAAAAATTGCCGGAAGAGGCGCATTTAAGGGGCGCCTGCGCATGGGCAGGCGTGCGTTGACAGGAGTGATCATGGCCAAGGAAGAACTGCTCGAATTTCCCGGCACCGTGAAGGAACTCCTGCCGAACGCGATGTTCCGGGTCGAGCTTGACAATGGCCACGAGATCATCGCGCACACGGCAGGAAAGATGCGCAAGAACCGGATTCGGGTTCTTGCCGGCGACCGCGTTCAGGTCGAGATGACGCCCTACGATCTGACCAAGGGCCGCATCAACTATCGGTTCAAGTGAAGCCGCGGGTGGGCGAGCCGTGAAACTCGTTCTGGGCTCGGCCAGTCCGCGACGGCTGGCGCTTCTGGCGCAGATCGGGATCGTTCCCGATGCCGTCCGTCCAGCCGACATCGACGAAACGCCGGACAGGGAAGAGCTGCCGCGTCCCTACTGCCGCCGCATGGCGCGCATGAAGGCCGAGGCGCTTTCCCTTGCCGATGACGAGATCGGGCTGACCGCCGACACGACGGTCGCCATTGGGCGCCGGATTCTCGGCAAGGCCGGGACCGCGGCCGAGGCGGCCGATTTTCTTCGCCGTCTGTCAGGCCGCCGGCACCGGGTCGTGACGGCGCTGGTCGTGCGGCACAAGGACCGGATCTGGGAACGCGACACAACGACCATCGTCCGGTTCAAGCGCCTGACGGCGGCCGAGATCGAGGCCTATCTTGCCACCGGCGAATGGCAGGGCAAGGCGGGCGCCTATGCGATCCAGGGCCACGCGCAGGCCTTCATCCCCTGGATAGAAGGCTCGTTCAGCGGCGTTGTCGGGCTGCCGCTCCATGAGACGGCAATGCTTCTTGCGGCGGCGGGCTACCGCGCGCCAGCAAGCGAAGTTCCGGGCCAAAGGGTGGTGGCATGAAGGGAGCCTCGGTCATACTCGACTGGATCGGCGGCCGAGAGGTGGCGGCCCTCGTGGTGGACGGCCGCGTCGAGGACTTTCTGGCCGACCCGCCCGAGGATGCGCCGCCCGCGCCGGGCACGATCTTCCGCGCCATCGTCGATCGGCCGATGAAGGGGCAGGGCGGCTCACTCGTCCGCCTTCCCGGCGACTCGGTCGCGTTCCTGAAACGCTCGGGGACGCTGGCGCCGGGAAAACCCGTCCGAGTCCAGGTCACCGGCTATGCCGAGCCCGGCAAGGCACCGCCGGTCAGCGAACGGCTTCTTTTCAAGAGCCGCTACGCCATCGTCACGCCCGATCGGCCGGGCATCAACATTGCGCGCTCGATCCGGGACGACGACCGGCGCGATTTCCTCACCGTCATCGGGCGAGAGGAGATGGCAGGTTCGGACATGGGCCTGATCCTGCGCAGCGCCGCCGGCTGGGGCGACGAGACGGCGATCCGCGAGGACATCGCCTCGATGCGCGAGCTGGCCGAGACGATCATGGGCGACGACATGGCGCCGACGCCCGAACGGCTTCTGGACGCCCCGGGGGCCCATGATCTGGCCTGGTGCGAATGGGACCGCCCCGAACCCTACGAGGTCGTGCGGAAGGCGGGCGCGCTGGGCCACCATGGGGTCATTGATGCGCTCGACGCCCTGCGCGAACCCGAGGCCGTCCTTTCCAGTGGTGGCACGATGAGCATTGAGGCGACGCGGGCCTGTGTGGCCGTCGACATC
>RFGD01000219.1 GCA_003696705.1 Alphaproteobacteria bacterium
ACATGCGCCGTCTTTCGAAGACCCGCGTGCTGCCCGTCGGCCAGCGGCGTCGCGGCCTTCGCGGGCGATCCGCCGGCCAGGGAAAGAAGCGCGGCCGGCGCCGTCGCGCTTGCAAGCTTCAGGAAATCCCGCCTGTCCCTGCGTTCGACAAGGGTCTTGGGTTTCATTCCTCTCTCCTCCCATCTTTCGGTTCCGACCGACGCCCTTGCGGCATCGCGCGCCCTTTCGGGGCCAATTCGGCCATGCCTCGGCGGGCGCCTACATCATGGGCGCCGCACCAAGGCGAAATGCCTCTTGCTCGATCTCCATGAACACCCGTCCGATGGTGCCGACGGGTGCATAGAGAACGGAATGCTCGGCCCTTTCGAGGTCCGAGAAGAAGTGACCGGCCCAAGGCGCCAGATGCCGCCCGTGGAACTCTGCCTGAAGGGTCAGCGGCGCCGGGTCGCCGAAGCGGCCCTGGATGAGGCCGGCCATGATTTCGCAAAGCGTGGCGATATTGTCCTCGGGCTCGAACACGTTGGGTGATCGCTCGATCCCCAGCCGCCGCATGTCCTGACGAAGAAGGGCAAGCGGCTTCTCGTTCAGAAACCCGGTCATGTAATAGCTGGCATAGGGCAGCAGCTCGCCCCGCCCGACACCGATGAACAGCTGATTGAATTCGCGCTCGGCGGCCTTCGGCGTCGTGCCGGCCGCGACCCGGCCAAGGGCGCCCACGGCTTCGCCGAGAGGGCTGTCGTCACCCTCGAGCGCAGCCGCTCGCGCCAACGTGCCGGCATCCGGCGGCGCGGACAGGAGCGCCGCAAGAAAGCCGTAGAGATCGGCGCGGAGAAGATCCTCCTCCGCAACTGCTGTCTGATGCGCCGACGTCGTCAACGTTCCTCCCCGCACCGGCGTTGTGATCGGTGCCAACCGGTCCGTTTCTTCGGCGGTGACCCTTCCACCGCCGGCCGGATCCTTCTGACGTAGGGTAAACCATTCCCCGCAAATCTCAAAAGGGAAACGCCATCAGGGCATTCACGGACGCTTGACGACGAAGCGCATGCGCTTTCGGGCGCTCGGACGGGGCGCGTCGTCGGCAGGCGGTTTCGCGTCCTCTGCGGTCGGCTGTTCCTGTTTTGCGGTTGTTTCGGGCGGTTCTGCATCTGTCGGTTGCGCCGCTTCCCCCTGCCCGACCGCGGGGCGCTGATCGCCCCCGGCCGTCGTGCGGCCTGCCGCCGTCGGCGCAGTCTCGTCGGCCCCGCGATGGCCGACCCCGGGCGCCGCGCCGGTCGGTCGCTCCTCATGCGCAAGTGGTGATTCGCCCGCCTTCGCCGCGTCCCCGTCCTCGGCCGACGCCGCGCGTGCATACCCGGTCCCCGCCCGCCAGGCCGTCTTGACGAGGCCGGCGGCGCCCTTGCCGGTGAAATCCTCG
>RFGD01000030.1 GCA_003696705.1 Alphaproteobacteria bacterium
CCTTGCCATCATCAGTCACGAAGCCTGCCTTGAACATCTCACGCCGTCGGGCCATCCCGAATGCCCGGAACGCCTCTCGGCCGTTCTGGCGGCGCTCGAGGCACCCGAGTTCGCGGGCGCCGCGCGCCTCGAGGCACCCCGGGCCGAGCGCAGCGATCTCTTGCGCGCGCATACAGAACGCTATCTCGCGTCCCTCGAGGCGGCGATCCCCGAAACCGGCTGGTCACGGCTTGATCCCGATACCTGGGCGTCGCCCCGTTCGTGGGAGGCGGCCCTCAGAGCGGCCGGCGGCGCCGTCGCGGCGACCGATATCGTCTTGACCGGGCGCCATCGCCGCGCCTTCGTGGCCGTCCGCCCGCCGGGCCACCACGCCGAGCGCGCGCGGGCCATGGGGTTCTGCCTTCTTTCAAACGTGGCGATCGCCGCGCTGCACGCGCTCGAGGTGCACGATCTTTCGCGCGTGGCGGTGGTCGACTTCGACGTGCACCACGGCAACGGCACGCAGGACATCCTTTGGGACGAGGCGCGGGCGCTCTACATCTCGACGCACCAGTTCCCGCTCTATCCCGGCACGGGTGCCCGGCACGAGCGCGGCGCCCATGGCAACATCCTCAACATTCCGCTCGAGGCGGGCACGGACGGCCGCGCGTATGACGCTGTTCTCGAAGACGAAATCCTTCCCCGGCTTGACGCGTTCCGGCCCGAACTCCTGTTCGTGTCGGCCGGGTTCGATGCCCATCGCGACGACCCCCTGGCCGGGCTCATGCTGACCGAAGACGACTTCGCCCGCATCACCCGACGGCTTGTCGCCGCGGCCACGCGCCACGCCGGGGGTCGGGTGGTCTCTGTCCTCGAGGGCGGGTATGATCTGCACGCCCTGGCTGCAAGCGCCGCCGCCCATGTCCGTGAACTTATGGAGCCAACCAGATGAGCGAGAAACCGGTCGAGGAGATGTCCTTCGAAGAGGCCCTTAAAGAGCTCGAGGACGTCGTGCGGCGGCTCGAGCAGGGCGACGTGCCGCTCGACGAATCGATCCGGCTTTACGAGCGCGGCGCCAAGCTGAAGCGCCGCTGCGAGAAGAAGCTGCGCGAGGCCGAGGAGAAGGTCGCGCAGATCACCCTGGACGAATCGGGAAACCCGTCGGGAACGGTTCCGGTCGAGGAGCTTTGATGTTCGACGAGGCCCTGGCCGAAACGAGGCGCCTGATCGACCGGGCGGTGGCCGAGCGACTTGACCGGTTCCCGCCGTCGACGCTTGTCGAGGCGATGCGCCACGCGACGTCGGGCGGGAAGCGGCTTCGGGCATTTCTGGTTCTCGAATCGGCCCGCATCCATGACGTCCCCTCGGAAGCTGCGCTGCCGGCGGCGCTGGCCGTCGAACTGATCCACGCCTATTCGCTGGTCCATGACGACCTTCCCTGCATGGACGACGACGACCTGCGGCGCGGCCAACCAACGGTTCACGTGAAATGGGACGAGGCGACGGCCGTTCTTGTCGGCGATGCGCTGCAGTCCCTTGCCTTCGAGGTCCTGGCCGAGCCGGGCCTTCCGGCCCCTGCCGAGCGTCGGCTCGCCCTTGTTCACGGGCTTGGCAAGGCGGCCGGGGCAAGCGGCATGGTCTTGGGACAGGCCCTTGACATCGCAGCGGAAACAGCGACCGAGCCGCTTTCCCTTGACGATATCCGCACCCTTCAGGCCGGCAAGACGGGGGCGCTGATCGCCTGGTCGGCGACGGTGGGTCCCGTGCTCTCGGACAGCGATGCCGCACCCCTTGCCCGATACGCCGAGGCGCTGGGGCTTGCCTTTCAGATCGCCGACGACATCCTGGACGTGACCGGCGACGACCGAAAGGCGGGAAAGCGGCTCCGCAAGGACGCCGCCGCCCGAAAGGCGACGTTCGTCTCCATCCTCGGCCTTGAGGGGGCGCGGAAAATGGCTGAGGACCTTGCGGACCAGGCAATCGCCGCACTGTCGGTCTATGGCACAAGCGCGGAAAACTTGCGCGAAGCGGCCCGGTTCGCTATCTCGCGCGAGATGTAAGCAAAGGTCGCACCTTGACCCGAAAACCCGAGACGCCACTTCTTGACCGCGTTCAGCTGCCGTCCGACCTGAAGCGGTTCAGCGACGCGGAACTGGCGCGCCTTGCCGACGAGCTGCGCGCCGAGACGATCTCTGTCGTCTCGGAAACCGGCGGCCATCTTGGCGCCGGCCTTGGGGTCGTCGAACTGACCGTTGCGCTTCACGCCGTCTTCGACGCGCCGCGCGACAAGATCATCTGGGACGTCGGCCATCAATGCTACCCGCACAAGATCCTGACGGGCCGGCGCGACCGCATGCGGACGCTGCGCCAGAAGGGCGGCGTATCGGGTTTCACGAAACGCGCGGAAAGCCCCTACGATCCGTTCGGCGCGGGGCACAGTTCGACCTCCATTTCGGCCGCGCTGGGCTTTGCCGTCGCCCGGGAACTCGGCGGCAGCGATCCGAACGGGATCGGCGACACCATTGCCGTCATCGGCGACGGCGCGATGTCGGCGGGCCTTGCCTTCGAGGCGCTCAACAACGCCGGCCACCTTGGCCATCGACTGATCGTCATCCTGAACGACAACGACATGTCGATCGCGCCGCCCGTCGGGGCGCTCTCACGCTATCTTTCGCGGCTTTATGCCGGCGCGCCGTTCCAGGAACTCAAGGCGGCGGCGAAGGGGGCCGTTTCGCTGTTGCCGGAGCCCTTTCAGGAAGGGGCCCGTCGGGCGAAGGAACTTCTAAAGGGCCTCGCCGTCGGTGGCACGCTTTTTGAGGAACTGGGGTTTTCCTATGTCGGCCCCATCGACGGGCATGACCTCGAACAACTCCTGCCGGTTCTTCGCACGGTGAAGGCGCGGGCAACGGGGCCGATCCTCGTCCACACCGTCACGCAGAAGGGCAAGGGCTATCCCCCCGCCGAGACGGCCCGCGACAAGGGCCACGGCGTCGGCAAGTTCGACGTGATGACGGGCAAGCAGTTCAAGGCGCCCTCGAACGCGCCGAGCTACACGAAGGTTTTCGCCCAGTCGCTCATTCGCCACGCCGAGGTTGACGAGAAGATCGTTGCCGTGACGGCGGCGATGCCTGACGGCACGGGC
>RFGD01000220.1 GCA_003696705.1 Alphaproteobacteria bacterium
CCCATGACCCGACGCCGCGCCGGTCACCGGGCGCAGCCGGCCGGGAAACGAAAGACCCCGCCGGTCGCTGGGACGGGCGGGGCCTTGGCGAATGCCGGCGGGGCCGTCACCGTCCGCCCGGCGTTTGCCCCGGGCGGACGGCACGGCGATCATTCGTTCTCGAGTTCCTCGAGCGCCTTCTCGAGATCTTCCTTCGAGACCTTCTTGTCCGTCACGTCCGCCAGCTCGAGGACGAAGTCGACGACCTTGTCCTCGAAGAGCGGCGCGCGCAGCTGTTGCTGCACCTGCGGGTTCTGCTGGACGAACTGGAAGAACTGCGCCTCCTGCCCCGGGTACTTCCGTGCCTCGGCCATGAGCGCCTGGGTCATCTCGCTTTCCGAGACGGTGATCTCGTTCTTGCGGCCCAGCTCGGCCAGGAAAAGGCCCAGCTTCACGCGGCGACGCGCCAGCTTGCGGTGTTCGTCGGTCGGCTCGATCTCGGGGTGATCGTGGCCGTGAACGTCGGGGTTTTCCTCGTGCCACAGCTGATGCGCGATCTGATGCGCTTCGCTGTCGACGAGCGATTCCGGCAGCTCGAAGTCCACAAGCTCGTCCAGCGCGTCCAGAAGGCGCCGCTTGAGCACGGCACGGGCAGCGCTGGCGTATTCCTGCTCCATGCGCTCGCGGATCTGGGTCTTGAGCGCCTCGAGGTCCTCGGCGCCATAGCGCTTGGCCAGCTCGTCATCGATCTCGGCCGGCTTCGGTGCCTTGACGGCCTTCACCGTCGTCTCGAAGACCGCTTCCTTGCCGGCCAGTTCCGCCGCGCCGTATTCCTCGGGGAACGTCACCTTCACGTCGATCTTGTCGCCGGCCTTGGCCCCGACGAGCTGTTCCTCGAAGCCCGGAATGAAGGCGCCCGAACCCAGGACAAGCGGATAGTCCTCGGCGGCGCCGCCCTCGAAGGGCTCGCCATCGATCTTGCCGACGAAGTCGATGACGACCTGATCACCGTTCTCGGCCGGGCCGTCCTTGTCCTCGAAGGTCTGGGCGTTCTCGGCCAGGTTCTTCAGCGCCTCTTCCACGGCGGCGTCGTCGGGCTCGACGACCAGCCGCTCGAGCTTCACCGCCTTCAGGTCGACCTCGGGGATGTCGGGAAGCCGCTCGTAGCTCAGCGAAACCTCGACGTCGTCGCCTTCCTTCCAGTCCTCGTTCGTCATGCGCACTTCGGGCTGCATCGCCGGCCGGTCCCCGGTCTCCTCGAAATGCGCCTGCATCGCCTTGTCGATGGCTTCCTGCAGCGCCTCGCCCATGATGCGCTGACCGAACTGCTTGCGCAGAAGGGCCATCGGGACCTTCCCCTTGCGGAAGCCCTTCAACTGGATCTCGGGCTGGATCTCGGCCAGCTTCTCGGTGACCTTGGCCTCAAGCTCGGCCGCGGGCAGGGTCAGCTGATAGCCGCGCTTCAGACCTTCCTTCTGGGTCTCGGTGACCTTCATCTTGTCGTCCTTCATGCATGGTGCGGCCCGCGACCGGGGCGGGCGGCAAAATCTCTGGACCTTCTATTTATGGCGTGGACGGCATGCAAGGGACAAAAGCGCCCGTTTCGGACCCCGGGCTGGCCCCGGGCGGGGACGCGCGCCCCGCATGGTGTTCCCGGTATGGTGCGGGTGGAGGGACTCGAACCCCCACGCCTTGCGGCGCCAGGACCTAAACCTGGTGCGTCTACCAATTCCGCCACACCCGCGCAGGCCGCCCCATAGCAGACCTCCTGCAAGAGCGCGAGGGGCAAAGTGCAGGCGCAGGCGGCTACCTTCATGAAGGATTCACTTTTTTCGTCTTGTCTCGTAGCATGCCCGAAAACAACAGGGGGCAGGTGCCTTGGTCGCAGCAACATACAGGCTCGTTCCGCCCGCCGACATCGCCTTTGTCGATGGCCGCGAACTCGACATGCGGGCATGGGCGCTCGGGCTCGGCGGCGCGCTTCTCGTGCGTCGGGCCGTGTCCGGGCCCAGCGCCATCCTTTCGGTCGATGGAACGGGGGTGCTGGCGGCGCCGGCCGTCGTCGACGCCTGTCGCATTCCTGCCGGGACAGCGGTCCTGTGCCTTGACACGGTCACGCTCCGCGACCGGGCCGGGACGACCTATCGGCTCGTGCGCCTGCGTCTTGGCACCGAAGGGCCTGCGCGCATCGGCTTTCGCGGCCCCCTGCCGGAAGCGGGCGCGCCCCTCCTGGTGCAGCCGGCGGCGATGACCGGTTCGGTTCTGTGTGACGGCGACGCGCATGACGGCGCCCTTGCCGCAGGGACATCCGTTCTGACACTCGACGGCGCCATCGCGGTCGAGCACCTCGTGCCGGGGGACCGGATCATCACGCGCGACCGGGGCGCACAGCCGCTGCGCTGGGTCGAGCGGGTCGACCGCCTGCCCGCCGTGGGCCGCCCCACGCTCGTGCGCCTCGGCAGGGGCGCGCTGGGCCCCGGCCGACCCGAGCGCGACATGACGGTGACCGGCCGGACGCACGTCCTCCTGCGCGGCACGGACAGCGGCCGTCCGACCCGCGCGCTCGTGCCGGCCGCTCGGCTTGCCGACGGGCATGAGGTGACCGCCGCCTCCCCCGGCGCGCACTTGCCGCCGCTGTTTCGCCTGTGGCTCGAACGCCGGGAGATCGTCTATGCCGACGGGCTCGAGGTCGAAACCGCCCGTCCTCTGCCCCAAGAGGGGCTGCCAACCGCCGCACCGGTACAGGGACCAAGGGCGGTGCGACTGGCTGGCCGACGCGGCCGACCGACGGGCTGAAGCCGACGTCCCTCCCGGCCTGCTTTTCCGGTCTGCCCCGCGCCGCCTCGTGCATGCCCCCCCCGCGACCGCCTTGAAGACCGAAAACGAGGAAGGCGGCCGTCGCGCTGCGCACGAGCAGCCGCCGACCGAGGCCCTAGGTGACGCCTTGTGCGCGAAAGACCAGCGGGATGGCTTCCGGCAAATCCTCGGCCACAAGTCCGGGGCCGACGGCATTCGCCGCGGCAAGATGCAGCCATGCGCCAAGGCATGCGGCCTCGAACGGCGGAAAGCCGCGCGCTGCAAGCCCGGCCACGAGCCCGGCAAGAACGTCACCCGACCCGGCCGTGGCCAGCCAGGCCGAGGACGGGAAGCGCTCGCCCCGCGTGATCGCACAGCGCCCGTCCGGATGGGCCAGGATCGTATCTCGCCCCTTCAGAAGAACCACGGCGTTCGCGCGCGCCGCCGCCGTGCGGGCCACGGCCAACCGCTCGGCCTCGGCGCCCCGGGCGCCGGCGGCCAGATCGGGAAAGAGCCGTCCGAACTCGCCCGCGTGGGGGGTGATGACCACCCCGGGGTGCAACGAGGTCAGAAGGCTTTCGGGATGGGCCGCGAAAGCCGACAGGCCGTCGGCATCCAGAACGACACGACGCCCGGCCGAAAGCGCCTCGCGAACCAGTCCACGCGCCCTTTCGTCGAGGCCCAGATTTGGCCCGAGGCACACTGCCGTGACGCGCGGATCCGCAAGGAAGTTCGCCAATTCCGCCGCATTGCCGATCTGGCGCAGCATGACGGCGTCTAGGCGGGCGGCGTTCTCGGCCATGGCGTCGGCCGGGCATCCCAGAGTGACAAGCCCCGCGCCGACACGCAGCGCCGCCCGCGCCGCCAGCCGCGCCGCGCCGCCGCGCCCCGCGCCCCCGGCCAGAACCAGCGCGGACCCGTGGCTGTACTTGTGCCCCTCGGGGGCCTTCGAAAGCCGCGCGCGCCAGTCGGGCGTGAAGGCGACCTCGGTCACCATCGTCATCGGCCCGCCGCCCCGTCGTCGTGAAGGCCGATGTCGGCGACAAGGACGCGATCCATCCAGGCCGCGCCCTTCGGGGCCAGATGCGCCGGCTTCGGGGCGTGAAAGGTGACACACAGATCGGCGTGAAGCGCCCGGCCGCCAAGGGCCTCGCCGCTATCGGCGGCAACCCCCGAAGGGATGTCGATGGCAACGACCCGCGGCGCCGGATCAAGCGCGTCGAGCCCCTCGATCAGGGCCGCGGCCGGGCCTTCGATCGGCCTGGACAGGCCAATGCCGAAGAGCCCGTCGATGACAAGATCCGCGCGCGCGGCTTCGGCAAGGGCGGCGGGAACGCCAGGCTCGTCCAGCGCCGCAACGCCCCCCCGCGCCAGCCAGCGACGCCGGTTTTCGGCCGCGTCTTCGGGAAGGCGCCGCGGATCGCCCAGCTCCCAGACGGAAACGTCGTGCCCGGCATCCGCCAGAAGGCGCGCAACGGCGAAGGCGTCACCGCCGTTGTTTCCCGGACCGGCCAGGATCACGACCCGCCGCGGCGTCGCAAGAAACCCGGGCCATGCCGTTTCAATGCCGGCAACGACGCCGGTCGCGGCGCGCTCCATCAACGCAAGCCCCGTCGCGCGGCCACTGCCAATCGCCTCGGCCTCCAGCGCCCGCATCTCCGACGCCGAGATCGGGGGGCGATTCGCCGCCTCTGCGAGTCCTCGTTCGCTCATTATTCGACCAGATCGCCTAATTCTTGTGCAAATCCGTCGGGCACGCACCCTCGTGCCGACCCCGCCGACACTAGCGCATTGAGCGCCGCCCCGAGAAGTGTTCTCAGCTACTCAGCAACCCATGCCGGAGGTCGTGTCATGAAGAAGATCGAGGCGATCATCAAGCCGTTCAAGCTCGACGAGGTGAAGGAAGCGCTGCAGGAAGCGGGCGTCCAGGGTCTTTCCGTGACCGAGGTCAAGGGCTTTGGCCGGCAGAAGGGTCACACCGAACTTTACCGGGGGGCCGAATACGTCGTCGACTTCCTTCCGAAGGTGAAGATCGAGGTCGTGCTTCCCGCCGACATGGTCGACGCGGCCGTCGAGGCCATTGTCGGCGCCGCCCGGACCGGGAAGATCGGCGATGGCAAGATCTTCGTCTCGACGGTCGAACAGGCCATCCGCATTCGCACGGGCGAAACCGGCGAAGACGCCCTCTGAACTCCCGAAAAACCGTTCCACTCATGCCTTGCAGAAAGGAAATCGCCAGATGAGCAAGGAATTCGTCCTGAACACGATCAAGGAAGAGGATGTCGAATACGTCGACGTTCGCTTTACCGATCCGCGGGGCAAGCTTCAGCACGTCACCGTCCTGGCCGATCAGGTCGACGAAGACTTCCTCGAGGAAGGCTTCATGTTCGACGGCTCGTCCATCGCCGGGTGGAAGTCCATCGACCAGTCGGACATGAAGCTGATGCCCGACGTGAACAGCTCGTATCTCGACCCGTTCTATGCCGAGAAGACGCTGTGCATTCACTGCTCGGTCGTCGAACCGGACACCGGCGAACGCTACGAGCGCGACCCGCGCGGGACGGCCGAAAAGGCCGAAGCCTACCTCAAGGCGTCGGGCATCGGTGACACCGCCTACTTCGGCCCGGAAGCCGAGTTCTTCCTGTTCGACGACGTCCGTTATTCGGTATCGATGAACAAGGTCTCGTACGAGGTCGATGCCATCGACGGCTCGTGGAACACCGACACCGAATATGAAATGGGCAACTCGGGCCACCGCCCGGGCGTCAAGGGCGGCTATTTCCCGGTCAACCCGGTCGACGCCGGCCAGGACATCCGCTCGGAAATGCTGTCGACGATGAAGCGCATGGGCATGAAGGTCGACAAGCACCACCACGAGGTGGCCAGTTGTCAGCACGAGCTTGGCCTCATCTTCAGCACGCTGACGCGGCAGGCCGACGAGCTGCAGAAGTACAAGTACGTCATCCACAACGTCGCCCACGCCTACGGCAAGTCGGCCACCTTCATGCCGAAGCCGATCGCCGGCGACAACGGCACCGGCATGCATGTGAACATGTCGATCTGGAAGGACGGCAAGCCGCTCTTCGCGGGCGACAAGTATGCCGACCTCAGCCAGGAGGCGCTCTACTTCATCGGCGGCATCCTGAAGCATGCGCGCACGCTCAATGCCTTCACGAACCCCGCGACGAACTCGTACAAGCGTCTGATCCCGGGTTTCGAAGCCCCGGTGCTGCGCGCCTACTCGGCCCGCAACCGTTCGGGCTGCGTGCGGATCCCGTGGGCCGAAAGCCCGAAGGCAAAGCGCGTCGAGGCCCGCTTCCCCGACCCGGCGGCGAACCCGTATCTGGCCTTCGCGGCGCTTCTGATGGCCGGTCTTGACGGCATCAAGAACAAGATCGACCCGGGTCCGGCCATGGACAAGGACCTCTATGACCTGCCGCCCGAAGAGCTGGCGGGGATCCCGACGGTCTGCGGGTCGCTGCGCGAGGCACTCCAGGCACTCGAATCCGACCACGACTTCCTTCTGGCCGGTGACGTGTTCACGAAGGACCAGATCCAGGGCTATCTCGACCTCAAGTGGGAAGAGGTCTACGCCTGCGAACACACGCCACACCCGGTCGAATTCAAGCTCTACTACAGCTGCTGACCGCGCGGCACCGCAAGGGACAAGGGGGCGCCATCGGGCGCCCCCTTTTTGCGTTTCAGTGCCCCCGCGGCGCCGTGTCAGGCCCCCTCGGCCCCTTCCATCTCGGCCAGCGCTGCGGCCTCGGCCGCCGCCAGCGCGGTGCGCGCGACCACCGTCGTATGGATCGAGAACACGACCGCCTGCGTGTCCGGCAGGCGGACAAGGCACTGGCGTTCCGAGCGAACGAAGGCGGGCGTCCCGCACGGCGCGGGTCGCGGCGCCCCTTCGGGCCGGGGCTGGAAAAGCGCCGGATCGTCATAGCCCAGCACGTTGACGCGCCAGAGCCCCTGCCCGACCCGGATCGCGTCGAACAATCGGTTCACGCGCCGCGCAAGCCCCGCATCATAGGCGGGCACCGGGGCGTGGATGGCATCAAGCGGTCGGCCCATCTTCTCGGCCAGGGTCCAGCTTGCCGGAAAGCACAGGACCGCGGCCGTCAGGACATGCGCACCCTGCCGGCGTTCGATGACACAGAAATCCTCTTGCACGAGCCGGCCGAGCGTGCCCAAGGGGTCCGCCTCGTCCGGCGCGATCTCGACCCCGTCCGGGCGGCGCACGCGGTAGGGTCGGACGTCGAAACCCGGTAGCGCCGAAACGCCGTCCAGAACGTGTTTCAGCAACTCCTGCGTCGCCGGCTCCGCCCCCGGCAAGTCCGCGACGACCGCATCGCGCCGATGGTCAAGAAGCCAGTCTCGCAGCGCCATCTGCGCCGCGTAGGCGTCATCCACCTCAAGCCAGGTTCCGGGACGCAGCGGCTGAATCCCCGGCAGCCGCCGAAATCGCGGGTCGACCCATGGCGCGTGGGTCAGGCGTCGCTGGAGAATCGGCTGCAGGAGCAAGGGGTCGGTCATCACGCGCCAGTCTGAGCGGCCCGCGACCGGGCCGCAAGGCGCCGATCGCGACAACAGCGCGGCATTTCGGGTCGGATTCCGCCGCGCAGCCGACGCGCCGGGGCGTCACCATCAAGGCAGGGTTGCGCCAGCGCGGGAGGCATCGATGGACACGCATTATCGCGACACACGCAAGATCGACCCGACGCGCGGGCGACTTCTTGGCGATGGCACGCCGAACGACGCCGACCGGATCGAGATCGGGCCGACGGAACTCGCCTTCCGGGAATGGGACGCCGCGGGGCTCGAGCTTCCCGACCTTCGGGCGATGCGCGAATATCGCTGGCGCCGGCTGACCGAGCATCTCGTTGCCCGCGACTACGCCGGGATCCTGCTGTTCGATCCGCTGAACATCCGCTATGCGACGGACACGACGAACATGCAGCTGTGGAACACCCACAACCCGTTCCGCGCGGTTCTCCTTTGCGCCGATGGCTACATGGTCATCTGGGACTACAAGAACTCTCCGTTCCTTGCCGACCACAACCCCCTTGTACGCGAAAGCCGCTCGGGCGCGTCGATGTTCTATTTCAGCACCGGCGACCGCGGCCCCGAGGCGGCGCGTGCCTTCGTGGCCGAGGTGGATGCGCTTCTGCGCGCCCACGCCGGCACGAACCGCCGGCTGGCCGTCGACAAGATCATGGTCCACGGGCTTCGCGCCCTCGATGCCGCCGGGATCGAGGTGATGGACGGAGAGGAGGTGACCGAGAAGGCGCGCGCCATCAAGGGCCCGGACGAGATCCTGGCCATGCGCTGTGCCCATCACGCCTGCGAGCAGGCCGTCGCCTGCATGGAAGCGGCGGCCGAGCCTGGACTGTCGGAAGACGAGATCTGGGCCGTCCTCCATGCCGAAAACATTCGCCGCGGCGGGGAATGGATCGAGACACGACTTCTGGCCACGGGTCCGCGGACCAACCCCTGGTTTCAGGAATGCGGCCCGCGCAAGCTTGGCAACAACGAGATCCTCGCCTTCGATACCGACCTCATCGGGTGTTATGGCATCTGCATCGACATCTCTCGGACCTGGTGGGTCGGCGACCGGCCCCCACGCCCCGACATGGTGGACGCGATGCGCCATGCCCACGAACACATCATGACGAACATGGAGATGCTGAAGCCCGGCGTTGCCTTCCGTGACATCACCTTCGGGGGGCATCAGCTCGCGCCGAAGTACCAGAAGCTCAAGTACAGCGTGATGATGCATGGCGTGGGGCTTTGCGACGAGTGGCCATCCATCGTCTATCCCGACCGGTTCGTCGAGGGCGCCTTCGACTACACGATCGCGCCCGGCATGGTCCTGTGCGTCGAGGCACTGGTCGCCGAGGAAGGCAAGGATTTCTCGATCAAGCTCGAGGATCAGGTACTTGTCACCGAAGACGGGCACGAGAACCTGACACGCTATCCCTTCGACGCCCGGCTCATGGGCGCCGCCTGAGCCCGTCTTGTTCACGCGGCAATCACGATCGCGCGCGTTGGCGCCCGCCGCGTTGATCGCCGGCGGCCGGGCGTGCATGTCTCTGGGTCAGGAGGTGAGACATGATTTCGGAAAAGGTGTCCTTCCCCGGCCATGCCGGAGATACGCTTGACGCACGGCTCGACCGCCCCCGCGGGCCGCACCTGGCCACGGCGCTGTTTGCCCACTGCTTCACATGCGGAAAATCCATTGCCGCGGCCCGCCGCATCTCGCAGCGGCTGGCCGAGATGGGGATTGCCGTGCTGCGCTTCGACTTCACGGGGCTTGGACATTCCGAGGGCGAGTTCGCCAACACCAACTTCACCTCGAACGTGGCCGACCTGATCGCCGCTGCCCGCTATCTTGAGGAGCGGCGAATGGCGCCCGCGCTTCTCGTCGGCCATTCGCTGGGCGGTGCGGCCGTCCTGGCCGCGGCAGGCGACATTCCGTCTGTGCGGGCCGTGGCCACGATCGGCGCGCCCATTGATCCGGGCCACGTCGCCCACAACTTCGCGGCCGACATCGCGCGCATCCGCGAAAGGGGCGAAGCGGAAGTGCACCTGGGCGGCCGCCCCTTCGTGATCCGCAAGTCGTTTCTTGACGACATCGCCGCGCAGAACCTCGAGCCGCGGATCCGCAACCTTCGCGCCGCCCTTCTTGTCATGCACGCGCCCCGCGACGAGGTCGTCGGGATCGAGAACGCGACGCGCATCTTCCTTGCGGCGCGGCATCCGAAAAGCTTCGTCACGCTCGACGATGCCGACCACCTTCTGACCCGGCCCGAGGACGCCGATTATGCCGCCGACGTCATCGCGGCCTGGTCCAGCCGCTATCTCTCGCTGAAGCCGCCTGCCCCGCCACCCGGGGCACCCGAAGGCGTGGTGCGCGTGACCGAGGCCGACCCGAACGGCTTCCTGCAGGACATCCAGTTCGGCCCGCACCATCACATCGTCGCCGACGAGCCCGTTGCCTATGGCGGCACGAACCGCGGCCCGTCACCTTATGGTCTTCTGGCGGCGGCGCTTGGCGCCTGCACCTCGATGACCATGCGCATGTACGCGCGGCGCAAGCGCTGGCCCGTCGAAGGCATCGAGGTTGACGTCTTCCACCACAAGGTCCACGCCCAGGATGCGGCCGGCAACGAGGGGGGAAAGGCGGCCGACGAATTCGTCCGCGCCATCCGCCTTGTCGGCCCGCTTTCCCCGGAACAGCGTCAGCGGCTTCTCGAGATCGCCAACCGCTGCCCGGTGCATCGTACGCTCGAGGCGGGCGCCCGCGTCGTCACCGTCGCCGTCCGGCCCGAGGAGGCCCCGGAAAGCGGAACGGGCGCGGCCTGAGGCCACGCCCGCAACTCGGGACCGGTCTTCCGCCCTGGCCTCAGGCCCGGGCCGAACCGATCAGCTTCCAGAGCGACGGCACAAGAAGCGCCGCCAGCGCCAGCTTGAGCGCGTCGCCGACAAGGAACGGATAGAGACCCCATTCCAGGATCGGCTTTTCCCAGGTGTAGAGATGAGCAAGCCACAGGATGCCGGGCACGTAGATCAGCGCGTTGCCGATCAGCATGGCCAGGGCCATTTTCCAGACCGAACGGTCCCATCCGGCCCGCGCGGCCATGCCCAGCGCCATCGTCGCCAGAACGTAGCCGACCAGATAGCCGCCGGTGCCGCCCATCATGTACTCAAGGCCGTTCTTTTCGGCCGTGGAATTGGCGAAGACGTCCCAGCCCAGCGCCCCGACGATCATGTAGCCAAGGATCGTGGCCAAACCCAGGCGCGGACCATAGGCAGCCCCGATGGTCAGCACCGCAAAGGTACCCAGCGTGATCGGCACGGGCGACGGCCACAGCGGCACCTTGATCTTGGCCGAAAGGGCGAGGAGCGCGACCCCGGCCACCACCAGAAGCGCGCGCTTGACCCAAAGGGCCGCGCCCTCAGCGGGCCAGAGTTCCTCGGCAAGAACCTTGTCCGACATCGTGAACGACATTGACGCTTTCCTTCCTCCGAAACGGTTGTCGCCGCCGTTTCTGCCCGACGCGGACGGGCATTGCAAGCTTGGGTCAGCCCTCGCGCCGGTAGGTGGCCGACAGGCAGTAGTCCTTGCGCGGGCCGACGACGCGCCATTTCGCCCGCCATTCCGGCCAGTCGGTGAAATCGAACGTCACATGATAGAGGTCGGGCGAACAGACATGCGTCGCGTCGGGCATGAGCCGGTCGAGCGGGAACGACAGGAAGAAGCGGCCGTCCTCGAAATACACGTCCACGGCGCCGTTTTCCGCCCGCCGCCAGACATAGCGACGGCTTGCGGCAAGGGGCGCCTTGCCCGCGAATGACAGCTCGCCCTCCTCGAGATAGTCGAGCGCCCCTTCGCGCGCGCGCATGGTCGCAAGCCCTTCGAAGCGGCCGGACGTACCCGCCCGCCTGTCGGTGATCTTCCGCTCCAGCCGCCAGCGGCCGGCGAAATCCTCGAACCGTGGGAGCCGTGCCATTACGCCAACCTGCGTTTCGCCGATCACGATGGGATCCGTCCCGATAGGCCCATTTTGCCCCTTCCGCAACCGCTTTGGAAGCGGCCTGCGACAATTCGGCGGGACACCGGAGCCCGGGCACGGCTTCTGCGGCACAGCGGCGTCTTGCTGGCCGCGAAAGGCCGGTCTATGACGGCGCCAGCCAACCGGTGCCGAACCTCAGGACCAATGCAGAAAGGACGAACCGCGCGATGATTCCCCGCTATTCCCGCCCCGAAATGGTCTCGATATGGTCGCCCGAAACGAAGTTCCGCATCTGGTTCGAGATCGAGGCCCACGCCTGCGACGCCCAGGCCGCCCTCGGCGTGATCCCGAAAGAGAATGCCGAAGCCGTCTGGAAGGCACGGGATGCAACCTTCGACATCGCCCGCATCGACGAGATCGAGCGTGTCACGAAACATGACGTCATTGCGTTTCTTACCCATCTGGCCGAAATCGTCGGCAGCGAGGAGGCGCGCTTCGTCCATCAGGGCATGACCTCGTCGGACGTTCTTGACACCACCTTCAACATCCAGCTCGTGCGCGCCGCCGACCTTCTTCTCGAGGACATGGACGCGCTTCTGGCGGCGATCCGCCGGCGCGCCTTCGAGCACAAGGACACGGTGATGATCGGCCGCAGCCACGGCATCCATGCCGAGCCCATCACCTTCGGCCTGAAGCTGGCGACGATGTATGCCGAGATGGATCGAAACCGCGCCCGCCTGGCCGCCGCTCGGGAAGAGGTGCGCACCGGGGCGATCTCGGGGGCCGTCGGGACCTTCGCGAACATCGACCCGCGCGTCGAGGAGCATGTCTGCGAGAAGATGGGCCTTCGCCCCGAGCCCGTATCGACACAGGTCATCCCGCGCGACCGGCACGCGATGTATTTCTCGACCCTTGCCGTCATCGCCTCGTCGATCGAACGCATCGCCACCGAGATCCGCCACCTTCAGCGCACCGAGGTGCTCGAGGCCGAGGAATACTTCTCGCCCGGGCAGAAGGGTTCCTCGGCGATGCCGCACAAGCGCAACCCGGTCCTGACCGAAAACCTGACGGGGCTTTCGCGCCTCGTGCGGGCCTACGCGATCCCGGCCATGGAGAACGTGGCGCTGTGGCACGAGCGCGACATCTCGCACTCGTCCGTCGAACGCAACATCGGCCCGGACGCCACCGTGACGCTTGACTTCGCGCTTGTCCGGCTGACCAACGTGATCGACAAGCTTGTCGTCTATCCCGAGAACATGCGTCGCAATCTCGACAAGTTCCGCGGACTTGTCCATTCGCAGCGCGTCCTTCTGGCGCTGACCCAGAAGGGGCTCAGCCGCGAAGACGCCTACCGGCTGGTCCAGCGCAACGCCATGAAGGTCTGGGAAGAGGGCAAGGACTTCATGACCGAGCTGAAAGCCGACCCCGAGGTGACGGCCGTCCTTTCGCCCGCGGAGATCGAGGAACTGTTCGACCTTGGCTATCACACCAAGCATGTCGACACGATCTTCCGCCGGGTCTTCGGAGAGGTCCCCGCGGCCTGAGCGCGTTTCCGGCCGGCGCGGGCTCTGGCAAGGGTCCGCGCGCGCCGGGGCTTCTCGTCAAGGCGCGGGCCCCGGCGGCCGCATGGGACGGGCGGCTGGGGATTCGTGCCGATTTGTGATAAAGTCGTTTCATTCAGGAGATGGAACGATGACACTCTCACGAGTTTCGCTATCGGCGGCCGCGCTTGTCCTTTCGGCGGTGGCCGCACTCGGCTGTCCCTTCGACAGCCACCAGAAGACGATCGACAGCGCTTCGCAATGCCCCGAAGGCCAGACGATCAGCCCCCTGACGGGCGAATGCGTCCTGCAGTCCTCGAGCTGACGCGAGCCTGACGGGACGAGACCGGCGGGAAAGGACGGGGCAAGACGGCGGCGGCCGAACCGCGTCCCACGAGCGGCGCGCTCAGTTGCGCGTGCGGAAGGGGGCTACGCGAATGCCCGCGCCTTCAAGCCGGGCGCGAACGGCTTCGGCAATGGCAATGGCCGTGGGGCCGTCCCCGTGCACGCAGATCGTGTCCGGCTCGACCGGCAACCGAGAGCCGTCAACAGCCGTGATGGCCCGATCCTCGACCATGCGCAGCACGCGTTCGGCGGCCGCCTTCGGGTCGTCGATCATCGCCCCCGGCTCGCCGCGCGGAACCAGGGTGCCGTCCGGCCGATAGCCACGGTCGGCAAAGAGTTCGGCGACAACAGGAAGCCCCGCCGCGCGGGCCGCGGCCTCGAGCGCGGTTCCGGCAAGGGCAACGACCGCAAGGCCGGGCGCGCCGCGCGCAATCGCCTCCATCGCCGTGTCGGCGACCGCCCGGTCCTCGCTGGCAATGTTCGAAAGCGCCCCGTGCAGCTTGACGTGGGCAAGCGAAGCGCCTTCGGCCCGCGCGATCGCCGCCAGGGCGCCGATCTGATAGAGGATGTCGGCCCCGAGCTCGTCCGGGTCCAGAATTGCCGGGCGCCGGCGGCCGAAACCCCGCAGATCCGGGAACCCGGGGTGCGCGCCGATGTTCACGCCCCGCGCATGCGCCGCCCGCACGGTCCGCGCCATGACAAGGGGATCGCCGGCGTGGAAGCCGCAGGCGATGTTGGCCGAGGTGACGACCTCGAGAAGCCGCGCGTCGGCCCCCTTCTGCCAGGGACCGAAGCTTTCGCCCATGTCGGCATTGAGATCAATCGAGCTCATCGGTGTCTCCGTTCGTCACGCCGTCGATCAGGTTGTAGGACAAAAGGTCCGGCATGTCCGCCGGATCGCGCAAAAGGGGCTCGAGGCGGCGCGGCAGCGCCTCCAGCTCGGCCGCCAGGCGCGCGCGGGCCGCAACCGCCTCGTCGATGTCCGTCGGCACAAGGGCAATTTCGGCCCCCGTCGGCACCTGGGCGAGTGCCGGAAGATCGGCGCCGATCACCGTTCCGATCCGGGGATAGCCGCCGGTCGGCTGATGGTCGGCCATGAGGACGGTCGGCATTCCGTCGCCGCCGATCTGGATGTCGCCGGGACAGACGGCATCCGAGAGGATGCGAAGCCCGGCCTCTGCCGGAAGCGGTCCGGCCTCGGGTTCGAGGCGGATGCCCATGCGATCGCGAAGTCGGCTGACGCGGAAGGGCCGCGAAACGAAATGTGTCAGGGCGTCGGCCG
>RFGD01000221.1 GCA_003696705.1 Alphaproteobacteria bacterium
ATCCCGACGCCATAGCCGACGCGGCTGTCCTTCTCGAAACCATGGGCCCGGATCGCCGCAAGGACCGCCGCGGCGACTTCGGCCGCGGTCGCCCCGGGCCGGGCGGCGGACAGCCCCGCCTCGATGGCGGCATGCGCGGCGGCTTCGGCCTTGCGATAGCGCGCCGGCACCGCGCCGAAACACAAGGTCCGCGACTGGGGGCAGTGATACCGCCGGCAGACACCGGCGATTTCAAAGAATGTCGGCGCGCCCGAGGGAATCGGCGCATCATTCCACGTCAGATGCGGGGCGGCGGCGTCCGGGCCCGACGGGGCCATCGGCACGATGGCGGGGTAATCGCCCCACACCCCGTCTGCACCGCGAATGCCCTCGGCGACCGCAGCGGCGATCACCTCGTGTTTCGGAACGCCCGGCCGTGCAACGTTGCGGATCACGGCATGCATGCGCTCGACAAGACGCGCGGCCTTGCGCATCAGCGCCACTTCGGCCGGCGACTTGACGGCGCGTAGCCGGTTCACCGCCCCGGTCACGTCCCGAAAGATCGCCGAGGGCATTTCACGGGCCAGGACCTCCTGAAGGCGGGCGGTCCAGTAATGGGCATCCAGCTCGACCCCGACGATGGCCGCACCCAGGCCAAGCCCGCGCAGCCGACGCGCAAGATCGACGGTCGCCGGGCTTCCGGTGTTGTGCACATGGCCGTCGTCGTAGCCCATGATCTCGGCCACACCGGTGGGAATGGTGCGCCTGGCGCCGGCGGCATCCATGCCGCGCCCCCACCATAAGGCCGGCCCGTCGACCGGAACGACCACCGCCTGGGGGACGTAGAACGACCACCCGTCATATCCCGTGAGCCAGTGCATGTTCGCCGGGTCGGCGATAACGGCAACGTCGATGCCCTTCCGCTCGATAAAGGCGCGGAAACGCGCAAGCCGCTCGGCATGCTCGGCCGCGCCGAAGGCACTTTCGAAACCGGCCGGAGCCCCACCGGTCATCTCCTTACCACCGGATTCCGAAGCGAAGCGCCTCGTAGATCGCCGCGTGAATGTTCCGCGACGATACGGCATCGCCGATGCGGTAGAGGAAGAAGCGCCCCTCGGGGTTCCGGTCGGGAAGGACTGCCCCGTCGCCGGCAAGAAGCGCGCGATAGTTGACCTCGCCGAGATTGATGCTTGCGGGCCGAAGCGCGTGATAAAGCTCGTCGTTTGCCGCCGTGCCGTGTTCGACGACCACCGCGTCCACCTCGCGCTCTGCACGAAAGCCGCCCGCGAAATCCGACGCCAGTTCGGCGACAAGCCCGTTGCCCGACCGCGCGACCCGGCGCACCCGCGTGTTGATGGTGATCCGGACGCCCGTCTCGTGGAAGGCGCGCATGTAGGGCACATGATTCAGCCCGCCGATGTCGGGCGCGAAGAAACGCTCGGGCGTCACGATCTCGACCTCGGCGCCGCCGCGGGCCAGGACCTCGGCCGCCGAAAGGCCCGGATGGGCGCCGTTGTCGTCATAGACAAGGACGCGGCCGGTCGGGCGTTTCTCACCCGAAAGCACGTCCCAGGTCGAGAGGGTGAGTTCGACCCCGCCGTCAAGTTCGGGCGCCTGCGGCAGCCCGCCCGTCGCCACGACCACGACGTCGGGACTTTCGGCCAGGACGTCCTCGGGCTCGGCAAGGACATTGCAGCGGACGGTGACGCCATGGCGCTCGAGTTCCGAAAGACGCCAGTCGATGATGCCCCACATCTCGCGCCGGCGCGGGTTCTGGACCAGAAGGTTGACCTGCCCGCCGGGGCGGTCCGTGGCCTCGAAAACGACAACCTCGTGGCCGCGTTCGGCGGCAACGCGGGCGGCCTCGAGCCCCGCCGGCCCCGCGCCGACCACCACCGCGCGGCGGCGCCTGGCGGCGCTCGGGATGACATGAGGCATCGTCGCCTCGCGGCCGGTCGCGGCGTTGTGGATGCACAAGGCCTCGCCCCCTTCGTAGATGCGGTCGAGGCAATAGGTGGCGCCGACGCAGGGACGGATCCGGTCCTCGTCCCCCCGCGCCACCTTCCGCGCGATATGCGGATCGGCGATATGCGCGCGGGTCATGCCGACCATGTCGAGCTTGCCCGTCGCGATCGCGTGACGCGCGGTCGCGACATCCGCGATGCGCGCGGCGTGAAAGACCGGAAAGCGCACCGCCGCCCGCACTTCGCCCGCGAAGTCCAGATGCGGGGCCGAAGCCATGCCCTGCACGGGGATCACCTTGGCCAAGTGCGCATCGTGTTCGATGTGCCCGCGTATGATATTGAGGAAGTCGATCGTCCCCGACGCGACAAGCCGGCGCGCGATCTCGACCCCCTCCTCGCGCGAGAGGCCGCGGTCCCAGTCCTCGTCGGCGACCATGCGGATGCCGACGATGAACTCGGGGCCGACGGCCTCGCGGATGGCGCGCAACACCTGCATGGTGAAGCGCAACCGGTTGTCGAGCGAACCGCCCCATTCGTCGGTGCGCCGGTTCGTCGCCGGCGACCAGAACCCGTCGAGAAGATGGCCGTAGGCCTCGATCTCGATGCCATCGAGCCCTGCCGCCTGCATGCGCGCCGCAGCCGCCGCATAATCGGCGACGATCCGCGCGATGTCCCAGTCTTCCGCCTCTTTCGGAAAGGCCCGGTGGGCCGGCTCGCGCACGGGCGAGGCGGCAAGGACGGGCAGCCAGTCGCCCGTGTTCCACCCCGTGCGCCGGCCAAGATGCGTGAGCTGGATCATCACGGCCGCGCCGTGCTCGTGGCAGGCGTCGGCCAGTTCGCCAAGCCAGGGCACGATCTCGTCACGATAGGCGTGCAGGTTGCCGAAGGAGGGCGGGCTGTCGGGCGAAACGACGGCGGAACCGGCCGTCATGGTCAGCGCGATGCCGCCCTTGGCCTTCTCGACGTGGTAGAGGCGGTAGCGTTCCTTCGGCAGGCCGTCCTCGGAATAGGCCGGCTCGTGCGCGGTCGACATGATGCGGTTGCGCAGGGTCAGATGCTTCAACCGATAAGGCTGAAGAAGCGGGTCGTCGCGCATGGCCCCTCCTCTGACGGACGAAAGACGTCGCAGCCCGAGCCTAGCCCGGCGGCCCGCCGTGCGCCAGCATTTCGCCGCCCGGGTCCCGGAGGCAGAGCATGCGCCCGATCGGCGCCCCCGCCCCGCCCGCCGGCGGCCCGTCGCCCGTCAGGCGCCCCGCCAGTCGAAGAAGCCGGGGCCTGCGCGGCCCAGAAGCTCTTCGGCAAGGTCACTTCCCATCCGCGCGCCTTCGTCCGTGGGACCGCGTCGTTCGCCCGCGTGCCGGCGGCGCCCGTCGGGGCTCAGGATTTCCCCGCGAAGCCAGAGGGTGTCGCCCTCGATCTCGGCGAGACCGGCGATTGGCGTCTCGCAGCTGCCATCGAGGCGCGCGAGGAAGGCGCGTTCGGCGGCAAGCCGCGTTGCCGTCGGCGCATCGTGGATGGCCGCAAGCATTTCCTCGGCGCGCGCGTCGTCCGCCCGCCGCTCGATCCCGATCGCCCCCTGCGCCACGGCCGGCAGCATCACCCGCGGCTCGATCGGATGCGCCGGCACGTCGGCCGCGCCAAGGCGCCGCAGCCCGGCCATGGCCAGAAAGGTCGCCCGCGCCACGCCATCGGCCAGCTTCTTCAGCCGTGTCTGGACATTGCCGCGAAACTCGACGACCTCGAGGTCCGGGCGCTTGTGCAGAAGCTGCGCCCGCCGCCGAAGCGAGGACGTCCCGACGACGGCGCCACGCCCGAGTTCCCCGAGACCGCGCGCGTCAAGCGACACGAAGGCGTCGCGCACGTCCTCGCGCGGGAGGTAGCAGTCAAGGACCAGCCCGTCGGGCTGAACGACCGGCATGTCCTTCATCGAGTGCACGGCGATGTCGATGCGGCCCGCCAGAAGGTCTTCCTCGATCTCCTTGGTGAACAGCCCCTTGCCGCCCAGCTCCTTCAGTGGCCGGTCGAGGACACGATCGCCCGTCGTCCGGATGACGACGACCTCGAAGGCTTCGGCGGGAAGCGAAAAGGCGGCGCAAAGCCGATCGCGCGTCTCGTGCGCCTGCGCAAGCGCAAGCGGCGAGCCGCGGGTGCCGATGCGCATCGGGCGGTCGGGGGTCGGAAGATCCTTGCTCATGCCTACCCGTGTAGCGAGGCCATCGGCCGCAAGCAACGGCTCTTGCATTGACAACATATCGCAGGCTGGCCACAGACGGGGGGCAGCGATCGGAGGATCACGATGACCGAGAAGAAACTTCTGCGGGTGCTGGCCGGGGAACGCCTGTCGCCACCGCCGGTCTGGATGATGCGGCAGGCAGGCCGCTATCTGCCCGAATACCGCGAGACACGCGCCCGGGCGGGCGACTTCCTGTCGCTCTGCTATACGCCCGAGCTGGCCGCAGAGGTCACGCTGCAACCCATCCGGCGCTTTGGCTTCGATGCGGCGATCCTGTTTGCCGACATCCTGCTTGTGCCCCAGGCGCTTGGCGCCGAACTGTGGTTCGAGACGGGCGAAGGACCACGCCTTTCGACGGTCACGCGCGCAGAGGATCTGGCCGCGCTGGCCGGGCCCGAGGACATTCACGAGACGCTCGCGCCGGTCTACGAGACGGTGCGCATCCTTGCCCGAGAGCTGCCGCGCGACGTCGCCCTCATCGGCTTCGCCGGCGCCCCGTGGACCGTGGCAACCTACATGATCGCCGGGCGCGGCACGCCGGGGCAAGAGCCCGCGCACCGGCTGAAGGCCGAGGCGCCCGCGGTCTTCGCCGAGCTGATCGAGCGGCTGACCGAAGCGACGATCGAATACCTTTCGGCCCAGGTCGAAGCGGGCGCCGAGGTGGTCAAACTGTTCGACTCGTGGGCAGGGTCGCTCGAGGGCGACGACTTCGACGCCTGGTGCCGGGAACCGGCGCGGCGCATCACCGAAGCGCTCAAGGCCCGCCATCCGGGCCTTCGCGTCATCGCCTTCCCGCGAGGTGCCGGTCCGCGCTACGAGGGCTTTGCGAAGGCGACGGGGGCGGACTGTGTCGCCCTCGATCAATCGGTCGACCGGGCATGGGCGGCGCGGCACGTGCAGCGCGACGGTTGCGTGCAGGGCAACCTTGACCCTGCCCTTCTGGTCGAAGGCGGAGAGCGCCTTGTGGCCGAAACCCGCGCCGTCGTCGAGGCGTTCTCGGGCGGGCCGCACATCTTCAACCTTGGCCACGGCATCACGCCGGATGCCGACCCCGAGAACGTGGCCCTGATGGTCAGGACCATCCGCGAGACGGCGACGACACCCGGGGACTGACCGGAAACGCGGCCTCTCGCCGGGCTACCGGCCGGCTTTCAGTTCGGACGACAGGCGGAACGGCACCACCTGCCCGCGCAGCTGCGCGCGATAGATGGCAAGGGATTCGGCGACCCGCATGATGTAGTTCCGCGTCTCGGGGAACGGGACCTTCTCGATCCAGTCTATCGGGTCCACGCCGGGCGCGCGCGGGTCGCCCTGTTCCTTCATCCACGCCCGCACACGCGACGGCCCGGCATTGTAGGCCGCGGCGACCAGGACGACGTTGCCCCCGAATTCGTCGACGAGGTGCGCGAGGTAGGCCGAGCCGAGCCGTGCGTTGTAGGCCCAGTCGTCGAGGAGTCTTGCCTCGGAATAGTCGACGCCCAGCTCGCGGGCCATGGCGCGGGCGGTGCGCGGCATCAGCTGCATGAGCCCGCGCGCCCCGGCCGGGCTTATCCGCTGATGGCGAAACTCGCTTTCGCGCCGGGCGATGGCCAGCGCAAGCTCGGGCGGCACCGAAAGCGGCACCTCGGTCAGGCGGGTCAGCGGGAAGTAGCCCGGCACCAGTTCATGCCCGGCCCGCGCGGCCCGCTTGCCGACGATGACGGCGGCATAGGGTTCGCCAAGGTCGAGGATCATCGACAGAAGGCGGCCGATCTCGTCCCGCTCGAGGCTCTCCGACAGATGAGCAAAGAAACGCGCCGACAGGTCCGTGTCGCCGGCCGCGCGAAGAAGAAGGGCCGCTTGCAGGACGCTCGAACGCAGGAAGGGCGAGGTGCGCCAGCTCTCGAACACCTCTTTGCCGGCAAGGCGCGGGTCGGGGGGCACGCCCGCCCTTTCGGCGGCAAGCTGACCGTAGAAACTGGTCTGATGGCGCGCGCCCTCGGTGTAGAAG
>RFGD01000222.1 GCA_003696705.1 Alphaproteobacteria bacterium
GCCCGCCCCGTCGGTGAGCCGCTATCTAGACCCACTCACTTCGAGTCGCAACCCCCCTCAAACAAAAAATTCCAAAAAATCTTCCAGCACACATAGGGGCCCATGTTTTCAACGCGTTAGAGACCGCCGCGTCGTCCAGAGCGCGCGCAGGCCGAGAAGCACAAGGACCGCTGCGGCGTAGGCTGCGTGGCGAAGCGTGACGACCTTTGCCTGCATGAGAAAATGCACCACCGCAAAGGCCGCGACGAGGTAGGTAAGCCGGTGAAGCCGGCTCCATCGCCGGCCGCCCAGCCGGCGAACGGCCCGGTTTGTCGAGGTGAGCGCCAGGGGCAACATGGCTACCAGCGCCGCGAAACCGATCGTCACATAGGGCCGCTTGGCAATGTCGCGAAGGACCTCGGCCCAGGCGAGCTGGACGTCGAGGACAAGCCAGGTCAGGAAGTGCGCCATCGCATAGATGAAGGAAAGCACGCCAAGCGACCGGCGGAACTTCAGGAGGTTCAGCCCCGCCAGGCGCCGGAGCGGCGTGATCGCCAGGACCGCGATGAGAAGCCAGAGCGTCCACACCCCAAGCTGGCGCTCGATCGCCTTGACAGGGTCGGGGCCAAGCCCGCCGGTAATCCCGAGCCAGTATTCCAGAACGACGGGCAGCGGCCCGACGACATAGACTGGCCAGGTCGGCAACCGGCGGACCCTGTCGTTGACGAAGGCGGGCACGGCTGCCGCAGCGCCGGTTCGAGCCATCAGAAGAACTTCCGAAGATCCATGCCGGCGTAAAGTCCGGCCACATGCTCGGCGTAGCCGTTGAAGGGCAGCGTGGGCTGGCGTCGCGCAAACAGGCCGCCGCCGATACGCCGCTCCGTCGCCTGGCTCCAGCGCGGGTGGTCAACCTCGGGGTTGACGTTGGCGTAGAAGCCATACTCGCGCGGGTTCTGCTGGCTCCAGGTCGTCGGCGGCTGACGGTCCGTCAGGGTGATGCGCACGATCGACTTGATCGACTTGAAACCGTATTTCCATGGCACGACCAGACGGATCGGCGCGCCGTTCTGGTTCGGCAGGTCGCGGCCATAGATCCCGGTCGCCAGCAAGGTCAGCGGGTGCATGGCCTCGTCCAGACGAAGACCCTCGCGATAGGGCCAGTCCAGGATCCGCCGACGCTGGCCCGGCATTTCCGAGGGACGAACCAGGGTTTCGAAAGCCACGTAGCGCGCACCGGACTTGACGCCGACGCGATCGAGAAGGCGGCGAAGTTCGAACCCGTTCCAGGGCACGACCATCGACCAGGCCTCGACGCAACGGAAGCGGTAGATCCGCTCCTCGATGGGCATGCCCTTCAGGATGTCTTCAAGCGCCCAGTTGCCGGGCCGTTCGACAAGCCCGTCGATGCGCACCGTCCAGGGCTTTGTCACGAGCCCGCCGGCAAGCCGGGCCGGGTCCGCCTTGTCCGTACCGAATTCGTAGAAATTGTTGTAGCTCGTGATGTCTTCCCAGCTGTTCGGCGCTTCCGACACGTCCCAGCGAGAGGCGGCCGCGGAAGGCCCGGCGGCAAGAAGCGCGGCGCCGGCGCCCAGCCCGCACAGGATTTCCCGACGGTTCCGCCAATGGGCCTCGGGCGTGATTTCGAATGGCGCGATCGCCCCCGGAAGTGATGGCATCTGTGTCTCCCTTGACGCCCACCTGGGGCATTCCTCGGCCGAGATTACCCCCTCGTGGCCGCCAGGAAAATCAACGATCCTTCACGATGGCGTGTGCCGCTGCGCACTCGGCCCTGGGAAAAGGGGCTCCGCCGTTTTCCGGCGGAGCCCCCGTGCAGACCCCTCACGCCCCTCGGCCGGGGGCGGGTTCGGGTTCAGTGCAGCTGGACGACCCTGGGGCCAGCCCCGTCGCCCGGCACGAGCCGGTTGTTGATGACCAGCCCGTCCTCGTCGGCACTGACGGTCACCGTGTCGCCGTCGCGAACCTCGCCGGCCAGGATCATCTCGGCCAGCCGGTCCTGAAGGTTCCGCTGGATCACTCGCTTGAGCGGGCGCGCCCCGAACACCGGGTCGTAACCGGCGGCCGCGAGCCAGTCGCGCGCCTTCCCATCGAGGACCAGCTTGATCTTCCGGCGCGCAAGGCGTTGCGCCAGCCGGGCGATCTGAATGTCGACGATGGCCCCCATGTCCTCGCGGCCGAGCCGGTCGAAGATGATGATGTCGTCGAGCCGGTTGAGGAACTCGGGCCGGAAATGCGCGCGAACCGCGGCCATCACGTCGGCCTTGGCCTCGGCCGGGTCTGCCCCCTCGGGAAGCTGGCTGAGCGCCTGGCTGCCAAGGTTCGAGGTCAGCACGATCAGCGTCTGCTTGAAGTCGACCGTCCGCCCCTGACCGTCCGTCAGCTGGCCGTCGTCGAGCACCTGCAACAGCACGTTGAAGACGTCCGGGTGCGCCTTCTCGACCTCGTCGAACAGGATGACCTGATAGGGCCGGCGACGCACGGCCTCGGTCAGGACGCCACCTTCCTCGTAACCGACATAGCCCGGGGGTGCGCCGATGAGGCGCGCGACCGCGTGTTTCTCCATGAACTCGGACATGTCGATGCGCACCATCGCGTGCTCGTCATCGAACAGATACTCGGCAAGCGCCTTCGTAAGCTCGGTCTTGCCGACGCCGGTCGGGCCAAGGAACAGGAACGAGCCAAGCGGCCGGTTCTCGTCGTTCAGGCCCGCGCGCGCCCGTCGCACGGCATTCGAGACCGCTTCCACGGCGCGGCGCTGGCCGACCACCCGCTTGCCAAGCTCTTCTTCCATGCGGAGAAGCTTCTCGCGCTCGCCTTCGAGCATCTTCGACGTCGGAATGCCCGTCCAGCGCTCGATGACCTGTGCGATATGCTCGGGGCGCACGTCCTCCTCGACAAGGATGTCGCCGCGATGGGCGCGAACCGATTCCTCGGCCTCGGCCAGTTCCTTTTCCAGTCGCGGGATCACGCCATAGCTCAGTTCGCCGGCACGGGCGAGGTTGCCCTCGCGCTTGGCCTGTTCGAGCTCGGCCCGGGCCTGATCGATCTCTTCCTTGAGCGTGCGCATCCGATCAAGCTTGTCGCGCTCGGCCTGCCAGCGCGCCGTCAGCTCGGCAGAACGCTCCTGCAGTTCGGCCAGTTCGCGGCGAAGCGTCTCGAGCCGATCCTTCGACGCCTCGTCGGTCTCCTTCTCTAGGGCTGCCGCCTCGATCTGCTTTTGCAGGATCTCGCGGTCGAGGGCGTCGAGCGCCTCGGGTTTCGAATCGACTTCCATCCGCAGCCGGCTGGCCGCCTCGTCCATGAGGTCGATGGCCTTGTCCGGCAGGAAACGGTCGGTGATATAGCGCTGCGACAGCTGCGCCGCCGCGACCAGTGCCGAATCCGAGATCCGAACGCCGTGGTGAAGCTCGTATTTCTCCTTGATGCCGCGCAGGATCGAGATCGTCTCTTCCACCGTCGGCTCGTCCACGTAGACGGGCTGGAAGCGACGGGCCAGCGCGGCGTCCTTCTCGACATACTTGCGGTATTCGTCGAGCGTCGTGGCGCCGATGCAGTGCAGCTCGCCCCGCGCCAGTGCCGGCTTCAGAAGGTTCGACGCATCCATGGCGCCGTCCGCCTTCCCGGCGCCGACCAGGGTGTGCATCTCGTCGATGAAGAGGATCACCTCGCCCGCGGCGGCAGTGATCTCGGACAGGACCGCCTTCAGCCGCTCCTCGAACTCGCCGCGATATTTCGCCCCGGCGATCAGCGCACCCATGTCGAGCGCCAGAAGCCGCTTGCCGCGCAGGTTCTCGGGCACGTCGCCGTTGACGATCCGCAGGGCAAGCCCTTCGGCGATCGCGGTCTTGCCGACGCCGGGCTCACCGATCAGGACCGGGTTGTTCTTCGTGCGCCGGGAAAGCACCTGCATGGTGCGGCGGATTTCCTCGTCCCGGCCGATGATGGGGTCGATCTTCCCCTCGCGCGCCGCCTCGGTCAGATCGCGCGCATACTTCCTGAGCGCCTCGTAGCCCTCTTCGGCCGAAGCCGAATCGGCCGTCCGCCCCTTGCGCAGATCATTGATCGCCGCATTGAGGTTCTGCGCCGTTACCGCGCCGGCCTCGAGCGCCTCGCGCGCGGGCGAGCGAACAAGGGCCAGCGCCGTCAGGATGCGCTCGACCGGCACGAAACTGTCGCCGGCCTTCGTGGCGAGTTTCTGGGCCTCGTCGAGGACGCGCGCCGTCTGCTGGTCCAGATAGATCTGTGCCCCGTCCCCCGACACGCGCGGGATCTTCGCAAGCGCCGCCTCGAGCGCCTCGCGGACCCGCTCGGGGGCGCCGCCGGCGCGCGAAATGAGGTTCGCCGCCATCCCCTCTTCGTCGTCCAGAAGCGCCTTCAGGACATGTTCGGGCGCGACGCGCTGGTGATTCTCGCGCATGGCGATGGTCTGCGCCGCCTGAAGAAACCCTCGCGATCTTTCCGTGAACTTTTCGAGATTCATGAAGCCGTTCCCCTTTGCAAAGCGCCCCGCCCACGCCCGCAGCCGGCACGTTTCCGGGGCCTTCCCGACGGATTTGTGCCCCACCCCCGGCCGGTTCAAGTGCCCTGCGGGGAATTGAAACCATTGCTTCACCTTTGCGCCACAATCTGGACAAGCGAATTGGTCAACTTGGCATCAAAGGCAGGAATCGCGACAGGAGGGCAGCATGCAGATCGAAGCCATCGAGATTGGGCCCGTGCGTGCAAGCGCAGACCAACGTGCGCTTTCGGCACGCATCGTCTTCCGGTTCCACGACAAGGCCGGCCGACCGGCCGCCGCGCATTTCCTCGGGAAGACGGAAAGGGCCGAGGATGACACGGCCTCGAAAGTGGCCGAACGGCTCGTCTGGGACGCCTACCGTCAACTCGTGCGCATGCCAGAGTTCCGGTCCGGCCGCGAGGAGGTCTCGTTCGCCGACGCGGTCAGCCTTGGCGCGGCCGCCTAGAGGGTCCGCTTGACGGCACGCGGCGCCGATGCCACACGGGGCGAAAGCCTTTGAGTGGAGGGCGCCATGGCGCTGCAATCCGACAAGAGACAGGATGACCGCCTGATCGTCGCACTCGACGTGCCGGACGCGCTGCAGGGGCTCGAGCTGGCCCGCACACTGGGCGACACGGTGAGCTTCTACAAGATCGGCCTCGGCATGCTGACGGGCGGCGGCCTGGCGCTTGCCAACGAACTGAAGGACGAGCTCGGGAAGCGTGTCTTTCTCGATCTGAAGCTGTTCGACATCGGCGCCACGATCGAAGCCGCGGTGCGCGGAGTTGCCCGTTTCGGGCACGACTTCCTGACGGTCCACGGCGACCCCTATGTGGTGCGCGCCGCCGTCGAGGGGCGCGGCGACGCGCCGACGCGCATCCTGGCGGTGACCATACTGACCTCGCTGGATCGCGCGGACCTCGACAGTGCGCTCATCAAGCCGGGCGACATCGCGGATCTTGTGGTCGAACGCGCCGCGCGGGCCTTCGAGGCCGGCGCCGACGGCGTCATCGCCTCGCCGCGCGAGGCGGCGCTGATCCGGGCCCTGCCCGAGGCAGGCGGCAAGCTCATCGTCACCCCGGGCGTGCGCCCGGCGGGCGCGAGCGCCGGAGACCAGAAGCGGATCGCCACGCCGGCCGAGGCCATCCGCGCCGGCGCCGACCATATCGTCGTCGGCCGGCCGGTCTGGGCCGCCCCCGACCCCGAGGCCGCCGCCCGTGCGATCCTCGAGGAATTGGCGACCGCCTGACGGTCCGTTGCCTTGGCGTCGGCGCGAAACTAGGCTGAACGCGAATGGGGGGCCGACGATGCAACGCCTCTGCCGCGATTGCCTGACGACGGATGTGCGCACCGGAAGATGCCCGGTCTGCGGCAGTCCACGGGTGGTGGCCCATGACGAACTCTTCTCGCTGACCATTGCCCATGTCGACTGCGATGCCTTCTACGCCGCCGTCGAGAAGCGCGAACGCCCCGAACTTCGCGACCGCCCGGTCATCATCGGCGGCGGGCGACGCGGTGTCGTCTCGACGGCCTGCTACATCGCGCGAATCCGCGGTGTGCGGTCCGCGATGCCGATGTTCAAGGCGCTCGAACTTTGCCCCGACGCGGAAGTCCTTCGCCCGCGGCTCGAGCTCTATTCCGAGGTCTCGCGCCAGATCCGCGACCTCATGTGCGCGTTGACGCCGGCGGTCGAACCGCTCTCGCTGGACGAGGCCTTCCTCGACCTCTCCGGCACCGAGCGGCTGCATCATGCACCGGCTGCCGTCCTTCTGGCGCGGCTCGTGCGTCAGATCGAAGAGAAGGTGGGCGTGACCGCCTCGGTCGGCCTCTCGCACAACAAGTTCCTTGCCAAGATCGCCTCGGACCTCGACAAGCCGCGGGGCTTTTCCGTCATCGGGCGTGCGGAAACCGAGGCGTTTCTGGCCGACAAGCCGGTGGGCATCATCTGGGGTGTCGGCCCGTCCTTGCGGATGCGTCTTGCGGCTGCGGGGATCGAGACGGTCGGCGATCTTCGCCGGTGGGATGCCGACGCGCTGATCCGGCGCTTCGGGTCGATGGGCGAGCGGCTCTGGCATCTTGCGCGCGGGCGCGACAGCCGCCC
>RFGD01000031.1 GCA_003696705.1 Alphaproteobacteria bacterium
CCGAGCTCGTGCGGGACGACCTCGTCCGCCACAAGGCGCCATCCCAGGGGCGCAAGTCGCGCCTCGGTGACGGCGCGGCCCTTGCGGTGAAGCGCCGGCGCCTGCCCCGGCACCGCCGTCTGGACAAGCGCCGCCGTGCCCGGGCGGAACGGGGCGACACGAAGGGCACCGCGCGCGCGCCGTTCGGCCTCGGCCAGGTTCGCCCCCGCCACGGCATAGGCGATGACCTTCACGGTGGCCACCATCTGGCCGGCACGCACCCGCGCCCAGGGCGCCGCGGTCGCGAAGGTCAGAAGCGGGTCGACGGCATTCACCGCATCGACGGCCCCCGCATCGACCACGAGGACGCCGGCCGCCTCGGCGCGCAGGTTCACACGCCCCGTGAAAGGCGGCTCGAGGCGAAGGCCCCGCGCGCGGGCAAGGGCGGTCACTGCCGCGTCCTCGGGCAAGGGGGACGAAGCCCCGGCGACGGCAGCTGCCAGGCGCCAGGCGGCCGCGTCCTCGTGGACGTCGCCGGGCTCGAGCCGCGCCGCGATGATGTCCTTGTGTCCCGCGGCCGCAAGCGCCGCGATGTCGGCGGCGTCAAGCCGTTGGCCCTTGCGAAGCCGGCACCCGGCCAGCGCGATGGAATGGGCGAGGATCGCCCCCTCGGCCTCGGACAGCGGGACGGGTCCGAATTTCACTGGCCCCTCCGCAATGCGCGCGTGATCTCGGCCAGCGTCGCGACGGCGATTTCGGCCGGTGTGACCGCGCCGATGTCGAGGCCCACGGGGGCGTGAATGCGGGAAATTTCGGCCTCGGAGAACCCCGCGGCCCCGAGGCGCGCAACCCGCTTGGCGTGCGTGCGCGTCGACCCGAGGGCGCCGATGTAGAAGGCATCGGATCGCAGCGCCACCTCAAGCGCCGGGTCGTCGATCTTCGGATCGTGCGACAGCGCGACCACGGCCGTGCGCGCGTCCGGCGCAAGGGCGGCCAGCGCCTCGTCGGGCCAGTCATGGCTGATGCGCTCGCCCGGAAAGCGCGCGGCCGAGGCGAAGGTCTCTCTCGGGTCGATGAGGAACGGATCGAAACCGGCCAGCCGCGCCATGCGCACAAGGGGCTGGGCGATGTGGCCCGCCCCGATCACCGCCAGGCGCAGGGGCGGATTGTGGATGACGGCAAGCCGGCGGTCGTCGAGCATCCCCGAACGATCGCGGCGGAACATCTCGGCAAGACCTTCCTCGTCGGGCCCGGCAAGCCGGCGTGCCCAGGTTTCGATGTCGGTGACGACGGCCACCGGCCGGCGCGCGGCGCGCGCGGCCACCAGCTCGGCCAGAAGCGTCTCGGGCACCCCGTCGCCCGTGGCCACGGGCTCGACCAGCACCCGGATCGTGCCGCCACAGGCCAGCCCGACGGAAAAGGCGTCCTCGTCCGAGACGCCGAAGCTCAGAAGCCGCGGCCGCCCGTCCTCGAGCGCCTCGAGCGCCTCGGCCACCACCGCCCCCTCGACACACCCGCCGGAAACCGATCCGACAAGCTCGCCCTCGCCCGAGATGGCAAGTTGGCTGCCGGCCTGGCGCGGTGCCGAGCCCCAGGTCTCGACCACCGTCGCGATCGCCGCGCCGCGCCCCGAGCGATGCCAGTCGAGCGCCGCCTCGGGAATGGCGTCATGCGCGGCCCTGTCCGTCTCTGCCGTCATCGCGTCCCCCCTTTCAACGCCCCGTCAGCACCGGCCCCGCCCCCGTCGGACACGGCAACGAGCTGCCGCATGCGGTCCAGCTCGCCCCGGTCGCCCGAATTCGACAGCGCCTCGGCCAGCGCCTCGAGCGAGGCGACGTTGTGGCCCGCGCGGAAGCTGTCGACATGGGGCAACATCGCCGCGATGCCGCGCGCACGCGGCGCGAACTCGGCCCAGCGCAACAGCGGGTTGACCCAGACGAGGCGCCGACAGGAAAGGTGCAGCCGCTCCATCTCGGCCTCGAGGACGGCGGGATCGCCGCGGTCAAGCCCGTCCGAAATCAGAAGCACCACCGCCCCCTGGGTCAGCACCCGCCGCGACCAGGCGCGGTTGAAGGCATGCAGGCATTCGCCGATGCGCGTCCCGCCCTGCCAGTCCTGCGCCTCGGCGCCCGCCGCGGCAAGGGCCACATCGACGTCGCGGTTCTCGAGATGGCGCGTGATGTTCGTCAGCCGCGTGCCGAAGGTGAAGGCATGGACGCGCGACCAGCGGGCGCCCGTGGCGGTGCCGTGCCGCCGTCCCGCATTGGCAAGGCTGTGCAGGAAATGCAGGACGGCCCGGGAATAGGCCGACATGCTGCCCGAGATGTCGCAGATGGCGACGAGCGCCGGCCAGCGTTCGCGCCGGCGCTTCATCCGCAGGCGGTCCACCTCGCCGCCGCGGCGGGCCGCATCGGCAAGGGTGCGGCGCCAGTCGGGGATGCGACCGGCGGGGTGCGCAATGCTGCGCCGCGCCGGCATCGGGCGCACCGGCATCCCGAGACGCGCCAGCATGCGCCGCGCCGCCGCCATCTCGGCCCCGGTCATGAGCTCGAAGTCAAGCGTGCGCAGCCGCTCCTCGGCCGAGCCGGTCTCGGCGGCGTCGACCTCGATCTCGACGCTGTCCTCGGCGGCCGCTTCGAGCTCGGGGCCCGGGCGGTCGCGGGCGCCGTCGAGAAGCGCCTCGGCGGCGCGGCGCTCGGCCGGGGCGGCCTGGCGCTCGGGCTGGACGCCCCGCACGCTGGGCAGGAGAAGCGACATCATGTGTTCGAGATAGCGCGGATCGCGCCAGTAGAGGCGGAAGACCTGCCGGAAGACCTCGGAATGTTCGCGGCGCGACACGAGGCTGGCGTGCAGCGTCCAGAAGAAGTCTTCCCGGCTGGTGAAGCCTGCCAGCGCCACGGCGCGGATCGCATCGACCGTCCGGCCCGTTCCCACCGGCAGGCCCGCCGCCCTCAGCGCACGGACAAAGTGCACGATGTTGGCGACAAGTCTGCCGTCCTCGGGGATATCGCGCGCCGCTTGCGCCTCCATTGCTCGTCGTGCCTTCCCTCTGGCTTCCTGCGCCTCGCCGCCGCCTTGCCCGTCCTTCGCCCGCGCCCCTGCGGCGCCTGGGCAGGTTGGCCGGCCCGCGGCGCCCTTCGCCTCAGAGGTGGGAACGCCGCCCTTTCGGCTCAACCCCGGGCGCGCCGCTCAGTCGCCCGCCTCGACCTCGGTGCGGACGTCGGCCAGGATCTTCTCGACCTCGCTGCCGGCGATCTTCTGGATGTCGTCGCGATACTTCAGAAGCGCGCCCAGCGTGTCGACGATGACGTCGGGGCTGAGCTCGACGACATCGAGTGCCAGAAGCGCCTTGGCCCAGTCGATCGTCTCGGCCACGCCGGGGCGCTTGAACAGATCCTCGGCGCGAAGCCGCTGCACGAAGGCCACGACCTCCCGCGACAGCTTTTCCGAGGCCTCGGGCACACGGGCGGCCAGGATCTCCATCTCTCGGGCAAAGCCGGGATAGTCGAGCCAGTGATAGAGGCAGCGCCGTTTCAGCGCGTCATGCACCTCGCGGGTGCGGTTCGAGGTGATGACCACGATCGGCGGTCGCTCGGCCCGGAAGGTGCCAAGCTCGGGAATCGTCACCTGGTAGTCCGACAGCGCCTCCAGAAGGAAGGCCTCGAACGGCTCGTCGGTGCGGTCGATCTCGTCGATCAGAAGGACCGGCGGACCGCCCGGCTGCGGCGTCATCGCCTCGAGAAGCGGGCGCCGGATCAGGAACTTGTCGGAAAAGAGCTCGTCCGTCAGCGTCTCGCGGTCGGTGCCCTCGACGACCTCGGCCGTGCGGATCGCGATCATCTGCGCCGCGAAGTTCCATTCGTAGACGGCGGCAGTCGCATCAAGGCCCTCGTAGCACTGAAGGCGGATCAGGCGGCGGCCGAGCGAGGCGGCAAGCACCTTCGCGATCTCGGTCTTGCCGACGCCCGCCTCGCCCTCGAGAAAGAGCGGCCGGTCGAGCCTGAGGCTCAGGAAGACGACGGTCGCAAGCGCGCGGTCGGCCACGTAGTTCTGCGACCTGAGCAGCGCCTCGACCTCTTCAATCGACGCGGCGACCTCTGACATGCGTGCCCCCACTACATCCGTTGGCGTTCATGCTGCATAGCGGCGGGACAAGGTCAACCGGGAAGTGCGCCGGGCGGGCCGCAGCGCCGGGGGATTGCCAGCCACCATGGCGCCGGATATTCGTTGCAGACGAAACGATCAGGAGGCGACAATGCACGAAGGCGGCGGCCGGAAGGCCAAGGACAGCCCGGCCCTCGGGCCGTTCGACTGGAGCGACCCGCTTCTTCTCGAGGATCTCTTGACCGAGGAGGAGCGCATGATGCGCGACGCGGCACGCGCCTATGCGAACGACCGCTTGCGCCCGCGCGTGATCGCCGCCTTCCGCGAGGAACGCACCGACCCGGAGATCTTCCGCGAAATGGGGGAAATGGGCCTTCTGGGCGTGACGTTGCCCGAAAGCGTCGGCGGCCTCGGCGCCTCCTATGTCACCTACGGGCTTGTCGCCCGAGAGATCGAGCGGGTGGATTCGGGCTTTCGCTCGATGATGAGCGTGCAGTCGTCGCTGGTCATGTATCCCATTCACGCCTACGGCTCGGAAGCGCAGCGGCAGAAGTATCTGCCGGGGCTGGCCCGGGGCGAGCTTGTCGGGTGTTTCGGCCTGACCGAACCCGAGTCGGGCTCGGACCCCGGCAGCATGACGACGCGCGCCGAAGCCTTCCGCGGCGGCTATCGGCTGACGGGCAACAAGATGTGGATATCGAACGCGCCCATCGCCGATGTCTTCGTCGTCTGGGCGAAGTCCGAGGCCCACGGCGGCAAGATCCGGGGCTTCATCCTCGAGAAGGGGATGAAGGGCCTGTCGGCGCCGAAGATCGCGGGCAAGATGAGCCTTCGCACCTCGGTCACGGGCGAGATCGTGATGGACGGCGTCGAGGTCGGCGAGGACGCGCTCCTGCCTGGCGTCGAGGGTCTGAAGGGGCCGTTCGGCTGTCTGAACCGGGCGCGCTACGGCATCGCCTGGGGCGCCATGGGCGCGGCCGAGTTCTGCTGGCACGCGGCCCGCGCCTACGGGCTCGAACGCCGGCAGTTCGGTCGGCCGCTCGCACAGAACCAGCTATACCAGCGCAAGCTTGCCGACATGCAGACCGAGATCGCGCTTGGCCTGCACGCGGCACTGCGCGTCGGGCGCATGATGGACGCCGGCACCGCCTCGCCCGAGGCCATCAGCCTCATCAAGCGCAACAATTGCGGCAAGGCGCTCGAGATCGCCCGCATGGCCCGCGACATGCACGGGGGCAACGGCATCTCCGAGGAATTCGAGGTCATGCGGCACATGGTCAACCTCGAGACGGTGAACACCTACGAGGGCACGCATGACATCCATGCCCTGATCCTCGGGCGTGCGCAGACCGGCCTTCAGGCGTTCTTCTGATCCCCCGGCGGCGCTCGCCCGGGTGCCCGCGCCTAGTGCTGTGTCGCGCCCCGGCGCTCGACGGTGAAGAAGAAGTCGGGCGGCAGGTCGTCGTCGAACACGATCTTGTCGGGCACTGCATCCGGTCCGGCCAGGAAGACATTCGCGCCGAAATGACGGTGCATGCGTGACAGGCGCCGCATGCGCTCGGA
>RFGD01000223.1 GCA_003696705.1 Alphaproteobacteria bacterium
CCCATCAGGAAGAAGCCGATGCCGACCATCACCTGGAAGGCCAGGTGCGTAACGACCACCGGCGGCCACAGCTCACGCGGGAAGTCCTCCAGCCCCTGCACCTCGGCATCCACGTCGGCGAAGGCGAGGAAGCTCAGCAGGCCGGGCAGTTCGAGGGCGTAGCGCACCTCCTGCGCCTCCACGTCCGGCAGCCCGCCGATGAGCAGCGGGGCGCGGGTCTGCGTCTCGAAGAGCGCCTCCATGGCCGCCAGCTTCTCGGGCTGTCGCCGCGCCACGTCTCTGGCCGAGAGGTCGCCGCTGATGGGCTGCAGGAAGGCGGCCACCACGGCGAAGGGCAGGGCGATGCGCAGGGCGGCGCGGTGCAGCGGGTGCCCCGGCCGGCGCAGCAGCAGCACCGCGTGCAACCCCGCCACCGCAAAGCCCGTCGCCACGAAAGCCGCCAGCGTCATGTGCAGCGCCTGCCACGGCCACGCCGCGTTGAACATGGCCGCCACCGGGTCGATGTCCGTGGCCTGCCCGTCGACCCAGGCGAAGCCCGCCGGGCTGTTCATCCAGGCGTTGGCCGCCACGACGAAGATCCCCGAGAACACCCCGGCGAGGCCCACCACGACGCCCGCCGCCCAGTGCACCCGCGGCGGGAGGCGGTCCCAGCCGTAGAGGTACAGCCCCAGCGCGATCGCCTCCAGGAAAAAGGCCGTGCCTTCGAGGGCGAACGGCAGCCCGAAGATGGGACCGGCGATTTCCATGAACCGGGGCCAGAGCATCCCCAGCTCGAACGAGAGCACTGTCCCGGAGACGGCCCCGACGGCGAAGAAGATGGCGACTCCATAGGCCCAGCGCCGCGCCAGCTCGCGGTAGACGGCCTCGCCCGTGCGGAGCCACCGCCGGTGCGCCGCCGCCATAAAGAAGGGCATCACCATGCCGATGCAGGCAAAGATGATGTGGAAGCCCAGCGACAGCGCCATCTGCCAGCGAGCCGCCAGAAGCGTATCGAGCGGTTCCATGGGTACACCTCCCGTATGGTGGCACGAGCTTGTAATTACAAGTCGGTGAATGCCCGGAGCGTCCCGAGGTTTGAAGCCGTCGTTGAAGTGTGGGTGAATCCGGGGGGTCAGCCTTCGCGGCGTTTGAGCACCACCAGCGAGAGGTCGTCGTGTGGGCGGGCGTCGCCGATGAAGTGCTCGACGGCCGAGAGGATGCGCCGGCCCGCATGTTCGGCCGAGCGGCCGGGGAGCTGCGGCAGGATGGCGTGCAGGCGGTCCTCGTCGAAGAACCAGCCGTAGGCGTTGCGGGCCTCGGTGACGCCGTCC
>RFGD01000224.1 GCA_003696705.1 Alphaproteobacteria bacterium
CCCGCCACGAAGGCCATTCCGAAAGAAATGATGACGCTGGTCGATCGACCGCTCATCCAATACGCCATCGACGAGGCGCGGGCGGCGGGCATCAAGGAGTTCATCTTCGTGACGGCGCGCGGCAAGAGCGCGCTCGAGGACTATTTCGATGTCGCACCCGACCTCGAGGGGCTGTTGCGAAAGCGTGGCAAGACCAAGCTTCTCGAGATGGTCCGCGCCACCAACATGGACAGCGGCGCGATTGCCTACATCCGCCAGCACCGCCCCCTTGGTCTTGGTCACGCCGTCTGGTGTGCCCGCCGGCTTATCGGCAACGAGCCATTTGCCGTCATCCTTCCCGACGACGTGATTGCGGCCGAAACGCCATGCCTCAAGCAGATGGTCGAGGCGCATCGCGAGGTTGGCGGGAACATGGTCGCGACGATGGAGGTCCCGCCCGAGGCGACGAGCGCCTATGGGGTGCTCGACGTGGCAGCGGCGAACGGAAGCCTTGTCCGGGCGCGGGGCCTGGTCGAGAAGCCGCCCGCCGGCAAGGCACCGTCAAATCTTGCGGTAATCGGGCGTTACATCCTGACCCCGCAGGTGCTTCAGAACCTCAACCGCCTGAAGGGCGGTGCCGACGGAGAGATCCAGTTGACCGACGCCATTTCGGCCGAGATCGAAGCGGGTCGCGCCGTGCACGGGCTCCGGTTCGAGGGGCGGCGCTTCGATTGCGGCTCGAAGGCCGGCTTCCTGAAGGCGACGGTGGCCTTCGGGCTTGAGCGCGACGACCTTGGCGCCGAACTTGCCTCCTTTCTGCGCGAAGTCGTCGATGTCCGAAAAGCGGCAGAATAAGGAGCGCGCCGCCCCGTGACAGAGCGCATTCTTGTAACCGGCGGGGCGGGGTACATCGGCGCGCACGCCTGCAAGGCGCTCGCCCGGGCGGGATACGAGCCTGTCACCTTCGACAATCTCTCGACGGGCTGGGCGGATGCCGTCCGCTTCGGCCCCTTCGAGCGCGGGGACCTTCTTGACCCCGAACGCCTGGCCGAGGTCATGGCGCGGCATCGTCCCGCCGCCGTCCTGCATTTCGCGGCGCTGAGCCAGGTTGGGGAAGCGGCGCGCATCCCGGGCCGATACTGGCGAAACAACGTCACCGGCACGCTCAACCTTGTCGAAGCGGCGCTGGCGGCGGGCTGCGACAGAATCGTCTTTTCCTCGACCTGCGCGACCTATGGCGATCATGACGGCATTCTTCTGGACGAGAGCACGCCCCAACGGCCGACGAATGCCTACGGCGCGTCGAAGCGCGCCATCGAGGACATGCTCGGGAATTTCGCCGAAGCCGGCCTTCTTCGCCACGTGACATTCCGCTACTTCAACGTGGTGGGCGCCGACCCCGAGGGCGATCTTGGCGAACAGCACGACCCCGAGACGCATCTCGTGCCCCTCATGTTCGACGCCGCGCTGGGTCGACGCGCGGCGTTGACCATCTTCGGCACCGACTACCCGACGCCGGACGGAACCTGCATTCGTGACTACGTGCATGTGTGCGATCTTGTGGGGGCGCATCTTCTTGGGCTCGAGCGGCTTCTTTCCGGCGGCGAAAGCCGTGTGTACAACCTTGGCACCGGCCGGGGCTTTTCCGTCCGCGAAATGATCGGCGCCGCCGAGCGCGTGACCGGGAAGACGGTCCCGGTCATCGAAGGTCCACGCCGCCCGGGCGACTGCGCCTGCCTCGTCTCGGGGGGGCGCCGCGCCGAGGCCGAGCTTGGATGGGTGCCGGGACGGGCGCTCGAAACGATCATGGCGGACGCTTGGCAATGGCATCAGGGACCGGGATACGCCGGATAGCGGCGGCGAAGAAGCCATGACGATGGCATGGCGCCGATACCGGCTTCGCTGGCGTCGCCGCCGGCTGGTTCTGCGGGGCCTGCGCGCCTTGCGCGACCTCGGGCCGGTGAGGCCCTTGACCGGCCCCCTTGGTGCCCACGACATTCCCGTCTTTGCGGTTGTCCGCAACGAATACCCGCGACTTGCCCATTTTCTCGACCACCACCGCGCGCTGGGCGCCGGTCCCTTCCTGATCGTCGACAACGCCAGCACGGATGAGACGTCGGAATTCCTTCTTCGTCAGCCGGATGTCTTTCTCTGGCGCACCGAGGAAAGCTACAGGGCCAGCCGCTTCGGGATGGACTGGATCTCGGGCCTCATGTTCCGGCACGCGCACGGCCGCTGGGCGCTGGTCCTCGATGCGGACGAGCTTCTGATCTACCCCGATCACGAGCGCCGAGGCCTTCAGGATCTCGTCGCCTGGCTTGACGGGCAGGGCGCGCGCGCCTTCGGAACGCTCATGGTCGATCTCTATCCCAAGGGGCCGATCCTCGATCAGGACTTCGCGCCGGGCGACAACCCGCTTCGACTTCTCGAATGGTTCGACGCCGACCCCGGCACACCCTTCCCGAGGCCCGAGCTTCAGCTTGTGGTCCGGCGAGGCGGCGTCAGGGCCCGGGCGCTTCTGGGCGGCGACCGGCAGATGGCGCCGGTCCTCAACAAGACGCCGCTCGTGCGCTGGAGCCGGCGCCATGCCTGGCTGAGCTCGACGCACGCCCTGCTGCCGCCGCGCCTCAACCGCGTTCGCGGCGCCGATGCCGGCGATCGGCCGACCGGCGCGCTTCTGCACACGAAGTTCCTGCCGGATGTCGGCGACCGCTCGCGCGAGGAGCTGGCGCGCCGTCAGCACTTCGTCGATGCCGATGC
>RFGD01000225.1 GCA_003696705.1 Alphaproteobacteria bacterium
CGCGGGCTCAGGCGGCGGGCTTGCCGAGGATCAGATCGGACGCCTTCTCGCCGATCATGATGGCGGGGGCATTGGTGTTTCCCGACACGATCTCGGGCATGATCGAACAGTCGGCGACGCGCAGCCCGCCGACCCCCCGCACCCGCAGTTCCGGGTCCACGACCGCGTCCTCGTCGGGTCCCATGCGGCAGGTGCCGGTCGGATGGTAGATCGAGACGCTGTTGTCCCGCGCCCAGTCCAGGGTCCCGTCATAGTCGTCCATCGCCAGCGTGGCGGGCGGGCGGAATTCCTCGGATATCTTGGCCGCGAGCGGTTGGTGGCGCGAGATCTTGCGGGCGATGTTCACACCGTCCACCAACGTCCGGCAGTCCGTTTCCGTGGAAAGATAGTGCGGAAAGATCTTCGGGTGGGCCCGGGGGTCGGGGGATGCCAGGCGGATCTCTCCGCGGCTCTCGGGCCGGAGCTGGCAGACCGACACGGTGAAGGCCGAGAAGGGGTGCACGCCCTCGCCGGGGCTGTCGGCGCTCCAGGGCTGGACGTGAAACTGGATGTCCGGGGTGGCCAGATCCTCGTGGGTGCGGACGAAACCGAAGGCCAGGCTTGCGGCCATGGTCATCGGCCCGTCGCGGAACAAGGCATAGCGAAGGGCAATCCCCGCCTGTCGCCAAAGGCTTCGCACCTCATCGTTCAGCGTGGGTTCGTTGCACTTGAAGACAAGCCGCGCCTGCAGGTGGTCCTGAAGGTTGCGCCCCACCGCGGGCCGGTCGATGACGGGGGCAATTCCATGTTCGGCCAGGTGCGCCGCCTCGCCGATCCCCGAGAGCATGAGAAGCTGCGGCGAATTGATCGCACCGCCCGCCAGGATGACCTCGCGCCGGGCGTGCACGACCTGCTCGGACCCCGAGGCGTCGAGATAGCGCACGCCCGTTGCCTGGCGCCCCGTGAACTCGACCCGAGATGCGAGCGCGTGGGTGATGACGCGAAGGTTCGGCCGCTTCATCGCGGGCTTCAGATAGGCCACCGCCGCCGAGCAGCGCCGGCCGTTGCGGGCCGTCAGCTGAAAGTGGCCGACGCCTTCCTGGGTGGGGCCGTTGCAGTCGGGGTTGTAGGGATAGCCGGCGGCCTGGGCCGCTTCGAGCCAGGCCTCGATGATCGGCCGCCTGATACGCATGTCGGACACGTAAAGCGGGCCGTTTCCGCCGTGATACTCGTCGGCGCCCCGCTCGTTGGTTTCCGCGCGCTTGAACAGCGGCAGCACATCCGCCCAGCCCCAGCCGCGGTTGCCCATCTGCCGCCAACGCTCGTAGTCCTCGGGCTGGCCGCGCACGTAGAGAAGCCCGTTCAGCGACGACGAGCCGCCCAGCACCCGCCCCCGCGGCCAGTCGATGGAGCGCCCGTTCAGCCCGGGATCGGGCTCGGTCCGGTAGCACCAGTCGAGCTTCGGGTGATGCATCGTCTTGAAGTAGCCAACGGGTATGTGGATCCAGGGATTTCGGTCCGGCCCGCCGGCTTCGAGGAGCACGACACGGGTGCCGGGATCGGCGCTCAGGCGGTTCGCCAGGACACAGCCGGCCGAGCCTGCCCCGACGATGACGAAATCGGCCTCCATGCCCTGCTCTCTCCCTTCTGACAAAAAAAATCCTATGCAATCGCGGCGGCTCATCTTACGCTTTTTCGATAAGAATAATCTCAATAATTCGCAACATGGGAGGAAAACATGGGTCTTGTGAATAGTCTGGGTCAGGTCTCGCGCCGGGATTTCTTCAGGATTGCGGGAACTTACGGGTTGAGTTCGACCCTGTTCGCGGCCGGTGCCGCGGGGGGCGTCTTGACCTCGGCGGGGCTGGCCAGGGCGGCCGAATCAACCTACAAGAAGCGGTTTTCGAAACAGCCGCGCTTCCAGCTGAAATTCGGCGCGGCCGGTTTCAACCCCCAGAACCTTCTGATCGAACGCGCCGGCGCGCTCGAGTTCGCGCGCGACCTCGAGGAGCGGACCGATGGCGAGATCCGCGTCGAGTTCATCGGCAACAACCAGATCTGCGGCCAGCTCAGCTGCGTGGAAAAGACCCAGCAGGGAATCACCGACATCTACGCAGCCTCGACTCAGAACTCGGCTGGCGGCGCGCCCTATCTGAACGTGCTTGACTACGCCTACATGTTCCCGAGCCGGGCGGCGCAGTATTACTTCTTCTACCACCCGATGAGCCAGAAGGTGCTGCGAGAGCCCTACGAGCGCATGCACGGGCTGAAGTTCCTGTTCACGCATTGCGAGCTTCGCGGCATCCAGCTGGGCCTCAAGTGGGCCGACAAGCCGACCGTGACGAAGCTTGAAGAGCTGTTCGGCACCAAGAACCGCGTCACCGGCACGCAGCTTGGGCGGATCGCCATGCAGGCGCTGAACCTCAACCCGGTGCCCATCGCCTGGGAAGAGACGCTCGACGGCCTCAAACAGGGCCTGATCGACGGCGCCGAGACCTGGGCCTCGGCCGTGGCCTATGCCAACATGAGCCCGGTCGTGAGCCAGTCGGTCGATCTGCGCTTCTTCTGCGGCACCGAGCACACGGCCATGTCGGCGAAGGTCTTCGACAGCCTTGGCGGCGAATTGCAGGACGCCGTCATGGAATCGGCCTACTGGGCACAGGTGCACGTGCAGGGCGCCAACGAGGCCGCGCTGGTCAAGACGGTCGGATTCTCGGAGCCGCAGCTGCCCGGCACGATCTTCGTCGAGAACGACGTGCGCGTCGCCTTCCTCGACGACGCCGAGATCCGCAAGGCCGAGGAGATGTGCAGCCCCGAGTTCCAGCCCCAGCTCTGGGAACAGTGGCGCGAGCGCCTCAACGGCTGGGCCGGCGGCATCGACACCTATCAGACGATCTACGACATCGCCCGCGAGATCCCGGCGGACATGAAGCCCGAGAATGTCGAGCCGCGCCGGTGGTGGAAAGGCTGAGACGTTCCGGATGAAATGAAGGCCGGCCCCCGTCGGGTGGCCGGCCTTTCACCGCACTGCCGCGGAAGACGGCGGACAAGACGAAGAGGGCACAATGAGCGTGTTTTCCGACATGGGCGCCATCATTTCGGCCGCCTGGGCGGGCGATCCGTGGATGCTGCGCCCCGCCATCCAGCAGGACGCGGCCTGGCTTCTGGGCGCGATCGTGCTCTTGCTGGGCGGCCTGGCGATCCTCGGGATCTACAAGCTGGTTCCGTTTCTGGACCGGCACCTTGAACGCAGCATCATGGTCTACAGCTATCTTGCGGTGGCACTGATCATCTTCGAAGGCGTGATCGACCGCTTCATCTACAGCGATCAGGCCGCCTGGTCGACGACCGTCCCGCCGCTTCTCTTCATGGTCATGGCCTGGTTCGGCGCCGCCTACAACGTGCGCCTCAGGACACATCTGAGCTTTTCCGAGTTCCGCACGCGCCTGCCGCGGGCCGGCCAGCTGGCATGTCTGGTCCTCGACGCGGTGCTGTGGCTTGGGTTTGCGCTCATCGTCCTTGTGACGACGACGCGGCTGACGGTCCTTTCGGCGTCCAACTTCCAGATCGTTCTGGGCACCGACAACGTCATGCAGTGGTGGTTCCTCGTCACGGTGCCGATCGCGTTCCTGATGATGGCCGCGCGCATCCTCGAGAACCTGTTCGAGGACATCGGCAATTTCCGGCGGGGCGCCCCCCTGATCCGGCAGGCGGTCATCGGAGGCGACTGACATGGCAGATTCGACGCTGATCTCGCTGATCTCCCTGGGCGTCAGCATCCTTTTCATGCTTGGCGTGCCGGTCCTTCTGGTCATCGCCTACTGGGTCATCGGCTGCTCGTTCGTGCTGGGCCTGACGCTCGACAACATGGGCGCCGAACTCATGAACGTCTTCAACAAGGGCTTTGCGCTTCTCGCGATGCCGCTCTTCATCCTGACGGGCGATCTGATCAACCGGTCGGGCATTGCAAGGCGGCTCAGCGAGTTCGCCTATGCCTGCCTTGGCTGGGTTCGCGGCGGGCTTGCCATGGCGTCGCTGGGCGCCTGCGGGCTGTTCGCGGCCATCTCGGGCTCGAATTCGGCGACGACGGCCACCATCGGCTCGATGCTGCACCCCGAGATGGTCAAGGGCGGCTACGACGAACGCTTTTCGGCGGCAACGGCGGCGGCCGGCGGCACGGTGGGCATCATCATCCCGCCTTCGATCATCTTCATCGTCTATGGATTTCTTCTGAACCTGCCGATCTCGGACCTCTTCGTCGCCGGCATCCTGCCCGGGGCGCTGATGGTGATCGGCATGCAGGTCGCGTGCTGGATCGTCTGCCGCATCAACGGCTGGGGGTATCTCATCCCGCTGCAACTGACGCGCGTCCTGAAGACGGCGCTCGGTGCGTGGCTCGGCTTCTTCGCGATCGGGCTTGTCCTCTGGGGGATCTATACGGGCAAGTTCTCTCCGACCGAGGCGGCGGGGGTCACGGTCGGCTTCTGCGTGCTGGCGGGCCTCATCAGCCATCCCCTGAACAAGCTCTTCGGTCACGGCCCGGACCATGACTGGAGCCAGAAGGGCTATGGCGAAATGCTGGTCGTCGAGGGCTTCCGCATCCGGGACATTCCGTCCGTTGTCGCACGTTCTGCGGAAATCACGGGGATTCTTGCACCGCTCATCGCGATTTCGGTCGTGATGCAGCAGATTCTTTCGCTTCTGGGCGCGCAGGCGGTGATCGGAGACCTGGTCCGGTCGATGGGCGGCTATCACGCCGTCCTCCTCACCGCGATGGGCATCGTCTTCGTGACGGGCATGGTCCTTGAAAGCCTGCCGGTGACGATCATCCTGGCCCCCATCCTTGCGCCCATTGCCGCAAGTGTCGGCGTCGACCCGATCCACTTTGCGGTCATCTTCCTGGTCGGCGCGTCGATCGGCTTCATCACGCCGCCTTACGGGTTGAACCTCTATGTCGCGTCCGGCGTGACCGGGGTTCCCTATTTCCGGCTTCTTCGCTACATCGTGCCCTACATCGTGGCGCTTGTGGCGGTCTGGCTTGTCGTGGCCCTTGTGCCGGAACTCGCGCTGGTGCTCCTGCCGGGGCGGTAAGGCAACAGGATGAACGATCACAAGGCGCGAACTGGCAAGGAAGCGATCCCGACGAACCTGCGCATCCTGCGCCTGATCGAGGAGATCGTGCAGGCCGGCAGTCCGCTGACGGCATCGGCACTTTCCGCAGCCACCGGGCTGGCGCGGCCGACCGTGCACCGCCTTCTTGCCACGGCCGAGGCCGAAGGATTCCTCCAGCGCCACGTGGATGCGCGTTCGTGGGGCCCGGGGCGGCGCCTGCGGCAACTTGCGGCCAGTGCCCTGTCCTCGGACCGGATTCGCACCGAACGGCTGATGGTCATGCAGGCGCTCGCCCGCGAAGTCGGAGAGACCTGCAACCTTGCCGCGCCGGACCGGGACGGGATGATCTATCTCGATCGGGTGGAGACGCACTGGCCATTGCGGATCCAGCTGCCCATCGGCTCGAAGGTTCCGTTGCACTGCACGGCCAGCGGCAAGTTGTATCTGTCGTCGCTGAGGACCGACAAGCTCGACCGGCTCCTGGCGTGGCTGCCGCTCGAGCGGCATACGCCCCACACGCTGACGGACGCCGAGGCGCTGCGCGAAGAACTCGCGCAAACCCGGAAGCGCGGCTACGCAGTGGACGACGAAGAGTTCATGGAGGGCATGGCGGCGGTCTCGGTGCCGATCCGCGATGCGCAGGGGCGGCTTCTGAGCACCCTTTCGGTCCATGCACCCGTGCAACGCCACAAGCTTGAAAGCCTCCTGACCATGCTTCCGCGCCTGCGGGACGCCGCCGCAAGGATCGAGGCCCTCTGCCTCGACTGAAGGCGCCCCTGCCCCGACACGCGCGAAGGCGCGGGGTGCCCGCCGGTGTCGACCGCCCCGCCGCGGGCTCGCCGCCTTGTGGGATGGGGAAAATCCCGCCCGTGCGGCCCCCTGTCCCGTTGCCCTTCGCGACAAGACCCTTTAGGCGGCCAACGACAACCCCGACCGGGCACGACATCCGGCTGACCATCCCGGCCGCCGACCCGCCGGGCAACCACAGAAAGCGGAGCACCTCGAACCGATCCCGCACAGGGCGCGGGACCGGACACGGATCGAATTTCATGATTTCACTTGACACCTATCGCAACCAATGGCTGGGCAATATCCGCGCCGATCTCCTTGCCGGCCTCGTCGTCGCGCTCGCCCTTATCCCCGAGGCGATCGCCTTTTCCATCATCGCCGGCGTCGACCCGAAGGTCGGGCTCTATGCCTCGTTCTCGATCGCGGTCATCACCGCGATCACCGGCGGGCGGCCCGGCATGATCTCGGCCGCGACCGCCGCGACGGCGGTCCTGATGGTCACGCTGGTACGCGACCACGGGCTGCAATACCTTCTTGCCGCCACGGTGCTGGCGGGCCTTCTTCAGATCGCCGCCGGCCTTCTCCGGCTTGGCTTCGTGATGCGCTA